>NZ_JABUZE010000096.1:28435-38324 GCF_014897805.1 Halomonas sp. 3F2F | reverse complement strand
CAGGGGATCAGCTTGTCCATCCGCTCCAGAAAGAGTTCGCGGCGGGTCTTTCGCTTCTTGTTCTGGTACTCGGCTTCTGAGAAGGTGATTTGATCCATGGCAGCACTGAATCCTATGCAGTTGACGATAGCCGTATTATCACTGATGGCAGTGACTTTTTCAGAGCTTCCCTATCGAATATTTTGAGGGCTGTTTCTTGGCTAAATAAACCTGAGGTCACTGTAGGCCAAAGGGCAACGTCTTCATGCCGAATAAAACGCTCCACCCGAATAGTAGCCCGCGGCGCTCCTAACGCACTGATCACCGCGTAACGATGCTGGCCACCATGTACCATCCAGCGCCAGCGCCCATCTGAGTGGGTCAAAACGCACGCCCGGATATCTCCATCAGTGCCGTCATGGCGACAGATCCCCTGACGGCGAATCGATTCCAGTACCCGAGCCAAACGCTCAACCTCAACTTCAAGCTTATCTTCGCTGACGGGCCCACAGAACTTCCAACCCGCACTAATGTCCAGGCGTTTGCCTAATATTCGGGTATTTTCACGCAATTCAGTTCGCTGGCGTTTGACGCTTTTTTCTACTGCATTGTGGGCATCCCATGGCGAATAAGCCTGCCACGGTGGTGCATCGACTAGTTCACCCGCTTGACCAAAAGAAACTCCCAGAAATTCGGCTGCATTGGCTGGCTGCCAGTCAGCATAGAAAACACGCAGGGCGTCACGGAGCAAGTCGCGCTCCCTGCCAGGATTATCAAATGCTTCCTGCATCACATCATTTAGGAAGCGCCGATGACCACTGAGATTGAACAAGCCAAACCCCCACTCCATAGGCGCCTCAAGGAGCAGCTCTCTACCAGGATAAAGATAATTTAACTCAAGTGGATTACTCAGATGCCTACGGGCATCCACTGGCCGAACATGTTTCATCGACTGAATGTGTAATCCCGCACTCTCGGCCTTTCGGAGCATCCACACTTTGATAGACAATGAGTCGATCAGCATTTTAGCTTTCCTTGGTGGCGGGATTAAGCGCTTGGTTAAGAACTGGATCGAGTCGGTTCATAGACGTTAAGAATGGGTTCGTAGTTAAGCGTTGGCCCTGTGGCTCGAGGGGCGAAGCTTGACGCGCTGCCCATACTAAGTCCGCTATGTCGCCTAAGGGGTGATAATCTAATGGGGCCAACTGTAAAAGTTGACGGATACGCAAATGGTCGGTCTCGATAAAAGCCTGTTCCAATTCTTTTAAAAAGGTTTCAAGCCTTGGCCATTCCCAGAAGCGCTCTTTTGAGGTCATTATCCGATCGTGACGAGTCCGCCTGACGTCATCGCCAATTAACAGCTCTTCGTATAACTTTTCCCCTGGGCGCAAACCGGAATAAACAATCTCAATATCACCTTCAGGGTGTTCGGCATCTCTCACTTCAAGCCCTGAAAGCCTAACCATATTCATTGCCAAATCCAGAATACGGACCGGTTCACCCATGTCGAGAACAAATACCTCACCACCTTCGCCCATGGCGCCAGCCTGGATAACCAGCTGAGCGGCTTCGGGAATTGTCATGAAATAACGGGTGATTTCCGGGTGGGTAACTTTGATAGGGCCGCCCTGCTCAATCTGTTTGCGAAACAACGGTACAACAGAGCCACTTGATCCCAACACATTTCCAAAACGCACCATGCAAAAACGTGTATTTGACTGCGCATGAGCGAAAGCTTGGCAAATAAGTTCCGTCAATCGCTTGGAAGCACCCATCGCATTGGTGGGGCGAACTGCCTTATCGGTGGAAATTACCACGAAGGTTTCGACACCGGCTGTGATTGCCGCCTGAGCCAGGTTTAAGGTGCCAAAGACGTTGTTACTGACCCCCTGGACAAGATTAAACTCAACCATCGGCACATGCTTGTAAGCGGCTGCATGGTAGACGGTATGCACCTGAAAGCTTTCAAATACTGCTTTGAGGCTACCCGCATGCTGAACCGAAATAAGCAGTGGTTTTAATTCACAACGTGAATGGGTAGTTTCTATTACCTGCCTTAACTCCTGCTCAATGGCGTATAGGGCAAATTCGCAGTTGTCGACCAGTAACAGGCGTATGGGATTCTGAGCAAGGATCTGGCGGCATAGCTCACTACCAATTGACCCTCCAGCGCCGGTGACCATAACCGCCTTATCGCGAATATTGGCCTGCAGCAACTCAGGGAAGGCGGGTACAGCCTCTCTCCCCAATAAGTCCTCTAGCGCCACGTCATGAAGCTCGCTAATTTTTGCTCTCCCGGCAATCACATCAGCGCTACCAGGAATTGTTTTTAGAGGAACCGACAGGCCCGAAAGCCAGTGTAATATCTCACGGCGTCGCCAACGCGGAGCGCTAGGAATTGCCAGCAGCACCATGGCAGCCTGATGCTCTTGCACCAAGGCGGCTAACGCAACCGGTTGGTGTACCCTCAGCCCTTCGACCATGGCACCTTCTAGCCCACGCCAGTCATCTACGAAAGCCACCGGCTCATACTCACCACCATGGCGAAGCGCATCGACCAATTCGCAGCCAGCGGCTCCTGCCCCGTAGATCACTACTGGCTTGCGTTGACGACGCTGGCTATAGCGATACAGTTCACGGATAAAAAAACGCAGGCTACCAATACCTAATAATAGGAGGAGCGTATAAATGACGATGACGGATAGCCCGACAGAGTGTTCAACCATATAACTGACTGGCACCACTAACAGCGCTGACGTCACGACGACCATAGCGACGGTCGGCACAGTGACATGGCTCATATAACGAATCACTATTCGATATAGCCCGAGCCAATGGAAAAGCAACAAACTTGTTGGCACTAACAGGCCAATCGTCATCCACAGGGAGCCATCTCTTAGTGGCTGCAAATTTTCCACGTGAATCACCGTTGCCAGCTGTAAACTACCCGCTACAATCACACCATCCAGCAAGACAAGGACTCTGCGTTTTATCCAGCGGGGTGTCACCGACAACGATTTCATTAAGCTATCCATGATTCCCCCGTTATTATTCTTTGCTGGCGTTACGTGCGAGTTATCTGGCCACATGAGTGGCAATGGTGTTATTTCAGTGCACGTCAGGCATCAGCCGATGATGCGAAGCGGCTAATGCCCCTTGTCGGTAAAGGTGCCAACACAACACTAGCACCAACCAAAATAGCGTCGCGCGAAGGCCATTATGGGTAGTCGAATAGATCAACGGTCCGGCCACACCCGCCCAGACATACAGCGGCGCTCGTCGTAGCGCGATAACGATCGTCAATAGGAAAAGCCCTAGGCCTGGCAGCCCGTAGGCAAATAACATGTTGACGAAAGAGGAGTGAATTTCAAGCCCATCGTAGGGAGCAAAACGCTGACGTTCAGCCTCCCCCGCACCTAAAATGGCGTATTCAGGGAAGTTCGTTAGTCGGTCAAATTTGCGTTCTTCGTAGACGCTATCTATTTTACTTGGCGCCCTATCCATGCGCGCCTCTATGTTACGCAACACTTGTCCATCCGAGCTGATATTGGCGAACAAAACACCCAACAGTAGCAACGGAAGTAACAGTAGCAAACGCGCAAAATGCTTAATTTGACGAGCATTCGCCAAGGCCCAGCCGATCAGGACTAAGACACCTCCTCCCATTGCTGCTAGCGATGACGCAGCGAGAACCCCCAACACGCCGGAAGCTAGACCAGCCAATCCCAAGAGTCTCATCCGCGGATGAAAATCATCAAGCATCAATAACACCACCACGCCGCATAATGAGAAATAAGCGAGCTGGTTAGGGTTATTGAAACTTCCCGTTGTGCGGTTAACTCCCATGGCTAACTGCAATAACACCTGACTACCTGCGATCAGCAGCGCGATTGCTACGCCATTACGGATAATCCCTGTGGCACGTTCGCCATATACGCTAAGAAAACGTAATAACGCCATGCCCACGAGAAAATTAAACAGGAAAAACAGAACGGGTCTAAAAAAGCTGGTCGTTCCTAAGACCAGCGTCCAGCTAAGGCAAACCATCAACACCCACAGCACCATCATTCCCCAACATATGGCAAAAGGGGAAACTTTCAGATGTTTGTCGCCCAGGGACATCACCAACATCACGCCGACGAAACCTATCAAGACAACATCAGTCAACTGCGGTCCACCACTAGGGAACAAATAAAGGCTACTTAATGAAAGACCCAAAAATAGTAGTAGTGCGCCGATTAAGTTCATGGCGGTACCCTTTTGTCTATCTTGGAAGAGACGCCTGGCTAGAGATTCGCCATCATCTGGAAAGTATGGTTACGGCTGGCCAAGTCGTCATAAGTGCCAGCATCAATTACCTGCCCATTCTCAAGCATATAAATGATGTCGCACCCCTTAACGGTCGCTAGACGATGGGCAATCATGATGACGGTCATCTGGCCGGAAAATCGCTGGATGTCTTCCATTACACGGCGCTCGGTAATGCCATCCAGCGCACTCGTCGCCTCGTCAAACACCAGCACTCTAGCTTGCTGATATAGGGCACGCGCGATTCCCAGGCGTTGGCGCTGCCCGCCAGATATCTGAACACCGCGCTCGCCTATGCGTGTTTCAAGCCCATCCGGGAATCTATCAAGCAGATCATCCAGTTGCGCCATACGCAGCGATTCCTTAACTCTCTCAACATCAATATCCTTGCGCTCGATAGCAAAGGCGACGTTTTCGAGAATGCTGGCATCGGACAAAAATATCTGCTGAGGCACAAACCCCACCCCCGCCTGCCATTGGCGTAAATTCCCATGCGTTAGGGGAACACCATCAATCAGTACTTGACCTTGCTGGGGCTCAATCAAGCCGAGTAATAAATCCACCGCAGTGCTCTTGCCACTACCAGAGGTTCCCACTAGCCCCACCATCTGGTTGACGGGGATCGTTAGCGTGAGCCGATCAAGCGCCAAGGCCCGCGTTCCTGGATAGTCGAAGACCACATCCTGGATTTTTATCTCTCGCTGAGGCACCCAGGGCGTTATCGGAGCGGCTGACTGAGTTTCACTAATGGCGATATCGCCGTTTTTCGTCTCATCACGACTAGCGATCAAGTCATCACGAATGGCGTTATAAGCGGCTAAGTTGCCGCGAATTTTTGTAAGTGAGGTGTATATCTTTTGAAAACCAGGCAGCATTTTAAAGCCTGCCAACGCATAGATAGAGAGTGCTGGCAAAATTGCCCCAAGATTACCCTCATATAGGTTAAGCAGATAAAGCACCAACACAATAACCGAACCAAAAGCTACCAGTTCAATGGCATAACGTGGGGCTTCACTTAGCCCCTGCGTCACTCCTTCACCACGCGCGATAGAATTGCAGGCATCATCAAAGCGTGTGGTAAAACTTGCCTGACGATGTAGTAAAAGCAGATCTTTAATACCCCCGAATCCTTCACTCATCAATTTAAAACGCTTGGATTGTGCTTTAGAAATTCGTCTTCCGTTAATAATTAAAAAACGCCGAACCGTTTGGTAAAGCAGCAAATAAGTCCCAAAAAAGACCACCACACCAATTATCGCCACCAAAGGGTTGTAGAGAAAAATGGCTAAGGTCATCAGTGAAAGCATGATCAACTTAGCATTAAGCTCCATAACAGGATTGATGATCTTGAGAGACACACGCTGGACTTCCGCAGAAACCTTAGTGGTCAGAGCACTAGTATTCTGGTTGGAATGAAACAACCAAGGCTGGTGCAGGTAATAGCGGTAGAGGCGACTTGACAGCTCTGCCCCCACACGGGCGCTGTAAAGCGCCAGCCGCCACGACGTATAGATAGACAGCAGGGCCGCCATCAACAGAACGCCGAGCACCATGGCACCCAATAAACTTAAGAAAGCCTTGGGACTTTGCATACCGGTAACGCTATATGCCATAGCAAGCCAACCATCACCCTGGAGCTTACTCATATCACCCACGACCGCCATAAACGGCCCAATAGCGATAACACCTGCAATTTGTGCTAGCGCCATACCGATAATCAGCACCTGGAGCCTCAATAGTTGGCGCCGCTGTTGCTGCGTCAATAACGAGTAGAGTTCGCGCAATTGCTTCAGCATCTTGGATCACCGGTAAGCATAGAGGTAACTGCCATAGTAGCCATGACGGCTATTGGTCGTTTTCTTAACGCCGTTTAGGATGGCACCTTTAATATTCACACCAGCGCTCTCCAGGCGGCGCTTAGCAGCCTTAATTTCTCCAGGAGGGTGACTGTCGAAGCGGACTACCATCAAACTGGTTCCCGCCAGCTTACCCACTACCGTTGCATCGGTTACCGCCAGTATCGGTGGTGTATCGATAATCACTAAGTCATAGCACTGGCTCATGGCTTCCAGGAACTCGTGGAAGCTTTGCTGCATTAACAACTCCGATGGATTAGGCGGCACACTGCCCCGGGCAACATAATCCAATCCTTCTAAGTCGCTATGGCGAACAGCTTCTTCTGCATCAATTCGCCGCGCTAGCAACTCTGAAAGGCCTTTAACGCCCTTGCTGTGAAACGCATGATGCAGATGTCCACGACGCATATCGGCATCAATCAGTAGCACTCTTTGCCCCGCCTGAGCGCACACAGCGGCTAAATTAGCGGCGACAAAGCTCTTGCCAACCCCTGGGCTCGCACCGGTAATCATCAAGCGGTTATTGTCCGATTCGAGCATCGCAAAATAGAGGCTAGTTCGCAGACCACGCAACGCTTCCACCGCAATTTCGGCGGGTTTTTTAATCGCCAGCAAGCCTCGAAAAACTTCCTGAACCTTTTTAGAATGGCGCGGGCGAATTCGCTCGGTAAGCCCTGTTTGCCCGCCAGAATCTGGCAGCGTTGCATAGACTGGCAACCCCAGCTCTTCCAGTTGCTCGGGTGACTTAATCGCGCGACTCAATAACAACCGCACCACCACCAGCATCGTGGCTAACAATGCGCCTATCAGTGCACTGACAGCCGTTATCAATGGAATGCGCGGTGCGATAGTGCCCGGATTTAGAATAGCGGCATCAAGGATGCGTACGTTACCCACCGTACCGGCTTTAACCAAACGCATCTCTTGAAGTTGATTGAGCAGTTGAACATACACTTGCTGATTGACCTGACTGTCCCGAGTCAGGCGAAGCACTTCTTGTTGGGTTTCAGGCAATTCATTGACCTGGGCATTGAGACGGTCACGCTCCTCTACGAGTTGAGAGCGCTGCCTTAACAAGGTTTGATAGTTGGGATGCGAGGGGCGGTACCGCTCAGCTAAGTCGGCCTCCCTCATAGCCAACTCGCTGAGTTGATTTTCTACATCTACCACACGGGTGAGAAGATTTTGCGTCTCGAATGTTAAGTCGACTGAGTCACGCTGCGCCCGATAGTCATTGAGCATGCCCTCCGCATTAGATAGCTGATCCCTAACTTGGGGAATTTGCTCGCCAAGAAAGGCGATTTGTTTCTCTGCTTCTTCTGAATGACGCTGCACATTCTGAGTTAGAAAAACCCCTGTTAAGGTGTCAAGTGTCGGCTGGATCTTACTGCGGTCCGCACCACTAAGCATAAGTTCATAGACACCTGATTCAATTCCTCTCGGCATAACTTCAAAACGACTCTCAAGGTCTTTTATCGCATTAAGAGACGACATACGCGTCACGCTGAATTCAGCACCAGGATGGGCAACTGCTTGGCTAATAAAAAGACGATAACCTACCCCCTCATCTTGAACAGTTTCCCCAACGTTACCGCTAAGCACTCGCTCATCTTCTAGCCATAACTCAAAGTTACCCTCTTCCTTTATGCGCAGTAGGTGCTCGCTTCCCACATGTTCATCAGGCACAGAAAAGCGTGAGACACGCACAGACTCGTTGGCCCACACATAAGGATTTTGCCAGCGACTCTCTTCTCCCATTCCTAACCATTCGCGCATGAAGGCAGGGGTTAGGCTTTCGATTAAATCCTGACTAACCCCATGATTGACAAGAAAGTCTCCAATGACTGGCAATCGACGCGGTTCAACCTTAATCGCCAGGTCTTGCCGTTCAGCTGTTTCTCCCAACACCATACGTGATCGCAATATTTCGAGTTCTGCGGCGGTAGGATTACCTGGCTGTTGCTCACCCAATGACTCCATAAACGCCAAGTTCGCCCCTCGACTCTCTATCTGAACCAACGCGTCAGCCTGATAGATACGTGACTGAGAACTGGCATAAAAATATCCTGCCAGGAGAAAAAGCCCCGTTATCGTTACGATAAACCAGCGATGGTCAGATAGTGTGTCGACCAGCTTGCGCAGATTAAGGTCATCACTCTCCTGGGGGCCAGCTGATGATGAAGGTGGATGAGGAAAGTAGTTCATGGTCATGCCTCGCTATTCAGAAATGCTATTCAAAATAGCCACTTAAAGCTCGCTGGCATCATTGGCTACCGTTACAACATTGCCCGGCAGACTAACTGATGGCAGCAGCAGAGAAATGACCGAGTTCCAACGAGCCAGTGGTGCTGATGTCACGTACACCACATCCTGAGGCTGGAGAGGAAAGCGAGTTCCAAGCAATAGCCGTGTAGCATCCCTGATATCTAACTGATAAACAGTGGCGAACTTTTCACTACCTGGCGAGTTACCTCGTACTACAAAAATTCCTGAAGGCTCAGCCCGGCTCTCATTCACACCACCAGCCCTGCCTAATGCATCCGTTAAGGTGATCCGTTCATTGCCAATAGCGATTGTACCGGGACGTACTACCTGCCCCATCACCACTACGTTCTGGTTCTCCATAGTAGGGACATGCAGCAAGTCACCATCACGCAGCAAACGATTCTGCGTCATATCCCCCTGACGCATCATTGCATAAAGTGAGATGCGCTCTTCGCTACCATTACGGCTCAACGTTACGTTTCGCCAGTCGGCATTTTCCCGTGCCCCGCCTACTGCGCTGATGGCATCCAGGATTGTCATCGGTACGATGGTCAGTGGTAATGTGCCAGGGTTTTCGACAGCACCACTGATATAGACTTTCTGGGAGTTAAACGCCGCGATGCCAACTTCCACTTGCGGCTCATTGATCACATTGGCTAGACGCCGAGTAATAAGGTTACGCACTTCATCAAGCGTCATTCCCTCAACCCTTACACGCCCCACGTATGGATAAAACATGGTGCCATTGGGCCGTATCCGATTACCGGTTTCTGCTGCGGAGCGCTCAGAACCTGCGGGAATAGTCAGTTCCGGATGGTCATAGACAATCACACTTAAAATATCGCCAGGCCCCACCCGGTACTCATACCCCGGCACCACTGGATTCAATGCGGGCGATGGAACCCGAGAAGAAACATCTCTTTCAAACATCGCATTCACTAAATCTGGGGTGATCTGCTCCACGTCCACTCGCCCATCTAGTGATTGCTCAAGATTGTCCTGATCAATATGGCCACCAGGAGCCATAGCGCAGCCACTGAGGGCTCCCAGCAGCACGATCAAGACGAGATAATGGGCTAGTCGAATTGGGCTTCTTCTAGATTCCACTCTTTCTACTTCATTGAAATTATTCATGGTTGCTCCCTTTGCTTTTGTCTAGCCACGCTACCGCCCGGGGATTTTGGTCAGACATTTCCCAGAGCCTTATTGAACACAGCCCAGGCGACGTCAATTCGCTATCGCCATGAGACAGAGCTACCTACTTGGTAATTATTTTTAATGTTACATAAGAATACAAAAATAATAACTTTATTTACATAACTATCGAAGGGTGAAATAACTACTACTTTTTCGAGCAGGAAGGCGTACATCTGTGGTAGTAAAAACAGCAAAATTTCTAGGTTGCCGGGGCAGACAGAAAAGGAGAACTGGCATTATTTAAAATAATTATCGTTAAAAATCAATATATTAAAAAAATGCAT
>NZ_JABUZE010000096.1:0-28364 GCF_014897805.1 Halomonas sp. 3F2F | reverse complement strand
TTAGATTTTTACAATACTTATATGAAGGCAGCTGATGTTCTCTGAAAGCCAATCTTTCATGTAACATAAACGTTACAAAAATAGCGTCAACTTAGATTGGGCCTTCACGTGCGTAAATTCTTAATTAGAAATCAATCTGGCTTTTAATAGCTGCACACAGCATCAGTGAAAACTCAGCGAAAGAGAGAAAGGGACTCAGAGGGAGAAATCTAGAAGGCCACCCGTCGAAGCCTAGAGGGCCCTAAGGGGACCCTACTCAACATGGCCGGTATCAACGTAGCGTTTTTGGAAGCTTTTCTGACCACAAAAGACTCGCGTCTTTTAATAGCGTATGAACATACTCAAAGACATCTAGCGTCTTTCTATAAGGATCAGGGATATCTTGCCCTTCACCGTCATTCAGCCAACGACCAAGTAACAGCGTTTTCCCCAAGGCCTGCGGCGTTTGCTTCCCTAGAGCGCGACGCTGGCCTTCCGTCATGACCAAAATGAGATCGGCTTGCTGAATCATTATCGCCGTCAACTGGCGTGCTCGGTGGTGAGTGACATCCAGGCCATCCGATTCTGCCAATTGTCGTGCAAACAATGATACTGGTTCCCCTTGTAAGGCACCTAAGCCAGCAGAGCTGATTTGATAGTTGGGGAGTTGCTGCCTGAGAATTGCTTCAGCGACAGGGCTGCGGCAGATATTACCCGTACAAACCACCAAAATATGCTTGAACATAAGCTACTTATTTCCTTAACAAGAAGCGGAGCATCTAGTCTTCAAATATCGTGCTTAATGCATGCACCCGATAACAAGCCGACCCCGCATTCGATACAAAGGTGATAGTCATCAAAGCCATGGGATATCACTATTGTTGCAGCCAGTGCATTAATTAGCGTATCCATAGCGACTCTTCTGCGGAAGTGCCTCGGGAATCTGAACCCATAGGAAAATCAGCCAGCTAGCGTATACGGCTATACCTGCAGGGTACGCGAAAAAAGAGTAGCTCAAACCAAAGCTTATAAAGGCGACTGTCAACAGTACTCCAGCAACAGAAAAAGATTTATGCACTGGATTTTCACTGCGCAAACCTGGGAGGAAATGCCACAAAGGCACAAGGTAAAGCCCCAGCACCACTAACATGCCAAATAGTCCTCGCCTCACCCAGGCATCCAGTAAATCATTGTGCGCATGCCAGTAATTGCCTAATTTCGGGCTTAGACCCCCTTCAGCTTCTAGCCTTTGCATTGCGGGCTGATAGCCTTCATGTCCGTAGCCCATGAACGGATGCTCACCTATTAACCACAAGGCACCGCGATACATTTCCAGACGCGCTCCCACAGAGCCAACATCCGTTCCCTCAATATAGTGGTGCACATCAGCTACCGCCTTATTCACCCGCCTTTCCACTCCGCTTTGCGGGATGACGTACGCCACCACCAGCACTGCCACGACACAACAGATACCCAACCAACGCCATGCTGCTCGCCACTGATGCGCATAACTGTAATAAAACACACCTATTGCTAATGGCAGAACTAACCAACCACCTCGCGTACCGGAAAGTGCCGATGCCATTACGCCTCCTGCTGCGCCCCCCAGTAACAGTAACAACCAACAAAAACGTGACGTTCTCTGATGCCAGGCCCAGCTCAAACCAGCCAGACATAGCAGCGCACTCAATAACGCAAAATTACCGAAGAAAATGGAGTGTAACGGCGGGTGCCCTGTTGCGCGCGTCAATCCAACCCCAAATTTTTGCCACGCAGCCCATCCACCCGCTCCTAACCCACTTATCGCCAGCCCCGCCCACCATCCTGCTGGCGGTGGTTTAACGGCGCCAATCATCAACACAACCAGCGCAGCTAGCCAAGCGGCTCCCGCCAATGGAAGCGCCTGTTTCAAGCTGTCATGCCATACGCCAATGACAATCTCGACGACACCCAGCCCGACGATCAACACTAATAAAAGGTGATCATCACGCCCACTCGTACGCTCTATACAGCGCCAATTTGGTGTTTTTCTCCAAGCAAGGCTTCCCCCTATAAGAGCAACCACCAGCCCTAGCCAATAGCCTAAAGGCACCAACAGCGGGAATGTGGTGATTGCGATAGCCTGCATAAAGCATCTGCCTTGTCAGTGTCACCGGGAAGCAATCTCTAGCTTGTTTACCCAAGCCCGATAGCCTTTTAAATACGCGTACACAGTCTGTATTATTTACTTGCACAGTATTGCTAGCAATTTGGATCTATCAAAATCACTCAATAAATTACGTGTAAAATCTAGTCACCGACATTGATTGTAGAGGGACTTCCCAATTAAAAGAACACTATTGATCAGCTTAACCTTATCGACAGTAAAACAAGCTGACGATAGTTTGATAACAATCAGCCGGCATATTAACCAATAAAGCTTAATAACATCAGCCACACACGATTAAAAAGCTAATTATCTGCAGGCAACAAGAACCCAAGCGCGATGACAATTAGTACTGGGAACTTGCTACCAACGGCTTCCTCTCCCCTTTACCTCCTCATTACAGTGAATAAAATGCACTAAAAGAAAAGAGAACAGCAGCCATTATTGATCCGCATGTGTTGTTGCTTACGCAAAACGTAGAATCAACCAGACGGCTATCGCTAAAGAATAGAGCGCTGTCTTACCCAATACTGGATTGAGTGCCGCCCCATCTCGCTGCCAAAACACTATATTTAATCCTACGCCTATTAAGCCCAGGCAGCTCCATACCCCCCAGCGCCAAACTTCTGTTGTGAAAGGCAGGGATACCGTCCAAGGGCCGAGCGTTAAGAAGCTAAAAAGCCATCGAGTGGCCCGTGGTCCGAGCCGCACTGCTAGTGTTCGCTTACCAGCCCGCGCATCAGTAAAGCGGTCACGAAGATTATTAACGACCAAAATGGCAGCCACGGGTAGCCCCATTAACAATGCGCTGATGATGGCTCTTTCGTTTACTGGGCTTTGTTGGGCCAGCAGGCTACCTAACACGGCCACTGGGCCAAAAAACAGCCAGACTGCCACTTCTCCTAATCCCAGATTGGCATAGGGACTCCTACCACCGCTGTAACCCAGCACACCAAGCAGCGCTAGCCCACCAAACACCCACAATAACCAATGCCCAAAGAGGGCTAGCCATACACCCGTTACCAAGGCAATTCCTAGCATTAGCAGCAGTCCTACCCGCAGCTCACTAACTCCTAACAAGCCAGACTGGAGTGCACGTGCTGGCCCTAAACGATCGTGCTGATCAACGCCCGAAAGCCCATCAAAAAGATCATTGGCCAAATTAACCGCAAGCTGTAGCGCTAATGCACTAACCAAGCACAAGCACGCGGTGAGCCAGGAGAAATGGCTTGGTAGGACTAACGCCTGTCCTAACAAAATGGGGCCTACCGCTGCAGGCAAAGTACGCGGGCGAAGTGTTTGAATCCAGATGGCCAGTTTGTTGCTGGCAAACTCACCTTGAAATGGCTTAGTACGCGTCATTAATTGTCTTCTTTGGGTTATTGATCATTCCTGGGGCATAGCAGCGATTCTAACCCCGTCCTAGTCGATTAATTTAACAAAGGTACTGCTTCGCTTACCGTTAGGACAAATGTTAGCGCATACAAAGGCTCGCCATTAAAGACAAATTGGTGGCAATTTTTTATGCGAAGAAGACAGAGTTAACGACGAGACACGACACAGCATCCTTTCGCAGAACCACTGCCAAAACGGATGAAATCAAGAGGAAATTTATGCCAACTCAAGGAGGGCCGATTCAGTGGCTATCTTAAAATCCCCTTCACCGAAGCTCCTCATATTAAAAATATACTTAGATTACTTCTTAGACTCTATCAAGCAGATACAGCTTGAAGTAAAAACTGCTTTCGGCAACGCTGTACTAACCGCCAGTTGCATTCATAAATCGCAAAACCTGAACCTCACCATCGGTCGTAAAGTGGTGCCGCTCAGGCTTTTTCGTCATCGCCCCCACAATGGCTGCTTTTAGGCGCTGGATCTCCCCCGGATAACGTCGCATTACGGCGCGTAAATCTACCGAATGCTCATTGCCCAAGCAGAGGAGTAGCCGCCCTTCCGCCGTCACTCGAACACGATTACAGGCAGCACAGAAATTGTGGCTATGGGGAGAGATAAAGCCAATCCGCGATTGGCTGTCTGCCATGCGGTAATAGCGGGATGGACCTAGGGTGGTCTCGGTGGTGGGTAAGAGTCGATAGTGGTTTTCTATGGTCTCACGAACCGCATCAGTGGAAAGAAAGGTTTCACCACGGTTATGCTCGCTGATTGCGCCCAGGGGCATTTCCTCGATAAAGCTGATATCGACTTGTTCATCTCGGGCAAAGTTTACCAAGTCGATAATTTCGTCGTCATTACGCCCCTTAAGCAATACAGCGTTGAGCTTAATCGACTGAAAACCGGCGCGACGTGCGGCACGGATACCCGCGATCACTTGGTTTAAGTCACCTGTTCGAGTTAATGCTTTAAAACGCTCGGGCTTGAGCGAGTCGAGGCTAATATTGAGCCGATGTAGCCCGCCTTGGCGCAAAGCATCGGCATGTTTGACCAGCCCTGAGCCGTTGGTGGTCATCGCCAGCTCGCGCAGGCCCTCCAATTCAGCGAGTTTTTGCACTAGCGTTAGCACCCCCTGGCGTACCAGCGGCTCACCGCCAGTTAGACGGATTTTTTCCACGCCCAGCTCGACGAATGCCTGCGAAAGAGTGGCTATTTCCTCAAGGGTCAGTAATTGGGCTCGAGGCAGGAAGGTCATCTCCTCGGCCATGCAATACACACAGCGAAAGTCACAACGATCCGTTACCGATATACGCAGGTAACGCACCGTACGGCCAAATCCATCGACTAGCGCACTCATTCTACGGGCTCCCCTTGGGAACTGGCATTAACGGGCAGCCGAGCAATGAGTCCTTTTACCTCAGCAGTCACTTCGATGATTGTTTGCTCATCATAAAACTGACCCCGTCGCTTGCGCAGGCCGTTTTCATATAGCTTTACGTGCTCTGTGGGTATCACATCCGCGTTGGCGAGACAGTGGCTGGCACAGTGCATCTGGCACCCATCAATGGCCACGATAGGCCGCCCGGAACGGGCAATGCGCACTAGGCCAGGCACACCACCACCGACACCGGCAATGCACGACATTTCTGCCTCTCCTGCATGGTCAAGTCGCAGGGCAACACTATTGGCTAGTTGCGCAACATCAGAGCAGCCGGAACAAGCATAAATCAGTGCGCGAGGTTTGTGATGTGAAGACATACCCTCTCCTATAAAAAACTAACGAGGTCAGTGGTCACGACTGAAAAAGTGATTCAAGCGACGAACTGATTGATAGGGTAGTAGTGATACGCCTCCCCTTCTGCCACATCGGTTTCGGAGTTAATCATTAAATAACCATCAGCTTGGCTAGCCGCACCAAGCATATGCGAGCCCTGTCCGCCCGCTAACTGCGCCACGGGACTCCCCTGTGACCAATCCAACACTACCCGTAATAGCTCGCAGCGCCCTTTGGGCCCACGCTGAGAGAAGCCCGCTGTTACTGGAAAACACTGTAGCGCAGCTAAGTGCCGACCCTGCATAGCATGAATAAACGGCAGCGCCAGCAGTTGCCAGCCCACCAAGGAGGCCACGGGGTTACCCGGCAGCGCCATTAACGGCGTGCAAGTGGAAGGCTCCGCGCCCAGATAACCGAATGCAAAAGGCTTTCCGGGTTTCATCGCAACACCATGAAAATGTAGCCCACCGCGCTGCTCGATCACCGGACGAACGTGATCCTCCTCGCCTACCGAAACGCCACCGGTGCATATCACCACATCTGCAATGGTTTGTGCGTGCTCAAAGGCCTGGTGCAATGACTGCGGCGAATCAGCGATGACGCCCAGATCCAGTACATCGCACTGCGCTTGTGCGAGCAGTACGTTAAGCATGGCGCGATTGCTGTCGTATACCTGTCCCGGAGATCGCACCGCGCCTGGGGCAATCAGCTCATCGCCGGTTGAGAGCAATGCCACCCGTAGGCGCCGCTTGACGGCAACGATATTGATCCCGTGGCTTGCCAGAAGCGCAATCGACGCTGAGTCAAGAAACTTACCCGCAGCGAGTAGCGGGGTTCCCATGCGGGTTTCCTCGCCTTGACGGCGAATATTAGCGCCTAGCACCAAGCTACCCTCGAGGTGTATATGCCCACGCTTATCAAGGGTTACCCGCTCTTGAGGCACCACAATATCAGCCCCTATGGGTACCGGCGCGCCGGTGAAAATACGCGCGCAGCCCCCTTCGGGTAGCAGCATGACACCTGCGCCAGCTGGCACGCGTTGAAGAATGGGTAGGCCTGCACCGCGAGGTGCCGCTTGGTAATCAGCCAGACACAGCGCGTAACCATCCATAGCGCTATTGTCCACGCCCGGCATATCGAGAGGTGCAACCACCATTTCTGCCAGCACTCGCCCCGCCGACTGTTCAAGGGAGACGTTTTCTACGGCATTAATCGGCGTGGCTGCGTCGATAACTCGTTGGCGTGCATCAAATAAATTTAATAAGCCGGGCGTGACTATTTCTGCGCATTGACAGTTCATAAGCGCTCCGAAACATGCGACGTCGTTTCTACTTGACGTCCACTACAAGCAGGAGCAGAAGGCAACACCATTGCTACAAAGTTGCAGGGCCGAGTGCGGGAGTCCAACTGCAATGAGATGATTTTTTCCCACGCCAATTCACATGCTTTGGGCGAACCGGGCATCGCAAACAACAGTGTCTGGTTGGCAACCCCCGCCACTGCCCTAGATTGAATAGTCGACGTGCCAATCGTTTGCAGAGAGTAGTAGCGAAACAGCTCGCCATACCCCTCAATTGCTTTGTCAAAAAGAGGAACTAACGCCTCAGGTGTGGTATCGCGAGCAGTGAAGCCCGTACCGCCATTCACCAGTATCGTCTGAATTTCTTTACGCGCAATCCATTCCGAAACCACAGCACGAACCTGATAAATATCATCAGGCACGATGCGCCGCTCCATTAGGTTATGGCCGCTTTCAATAAGATGCGCGGCGAGTAAGTCACCACTGCCATCCTCATCGAATCCACGCGTATCGGAAACGGTTAACACCGCGATGCCAAGCGGAATGAAAAGAGCATCTACAGGAACATGGGACATCAAGCCTCTCCTATTAGCTTTCCTATTGCTTCAAGCTATTGCATCAAGCTGCCGCCAGCATCGTCATCCAGCACAATCCCTTCGACGCCTATTTCGCTCTCTAACATCAGCAAATAGTGACGCAGCGCACGTCGAGTTGCCTGCTCCCGAAGGCTATGGCGCACCCGGTCAATCACTTGATCGAAAGGTAACGCCCTACCTTCTCTGCGCTCGTCAATACTGACCACATGCCAGCCATAGCGAGACGCCAAGGGGCGCTCATGTAGACCTTCGGGCAGGTGCTGCAAAGCGCGGTCCAACTCTGGAACGGTTTGCCCCGACACTAGCCAACCCAAATCACCATCCAGCTCTTTTGAAGGGCACGCGGAGTGGTGTTGAGCAAATTCGGCAAACCGTTCGGGTATCTGATTAAGCTGTTCGAGTAGCTTTTCGCCAAGCTGGTAAGCATCGTCGCGACCCTGGGAGTCATCGGGTGCGGCCGCGAGCAGGATATGCCGAACGCGTAACTGCACTGGTTCGCTAAAGCGCTCACGGTGGGTGTCAAAAAAGCGCTGGCAATCTGCTTCCCCCGGTTCGGGCACCTCAAGCTCCTGTTCGAGCAAAGCAGCAATCGCCGCATCTTCCTGTGCCTCGCTAACGTCCTGTGTCAATAGTAGGCCCAGGACGCTAGCACGCTGGCGAAGCAGCTCTCTGACCACCAACGCACGGGCTGCCTGAAGCTGGGCCTCTCCCGCCGTTTCGGCGGGGTGGTACTGCATCTCCAACGCAATCGTTGCTTCATCGATAGGGGTATCACCGACACGTACCGGAGGCGCAGCAACGCCCCCAGGTAACTGTTCGATATCAATCATCTGCATATTATTTCTCCTCTAGGCCTGGCCGAGCACAAGCCAGTTTTTAGCCACGACGGCGGACAAGCTGATAACGCCGGGTCACATAGCCAAACGGCGCGCTCCACACATGCACCAAGCGGGTAAAGGGGAACAGCAGGATGATGGTCAGGCCGATAAAGATATGCAGTTTGTAGATCCACGACACTTCCTGCATGTAGTCCGCCGCACCGCCGCTGAAGAAGACAATCGACTGCGCCCAGCTAGAGAGCGTTAGCATCATCTCGCCGTCCATATGGCCCAACGAGAAGATGATGGTCACCATACCTAGGCACGCCTGTAAGACGATCAAGCCCAAGATCAAGGTATCCATCATGCTCGACGACGCCTTTACGCGCGGGTTGGCCAGACGACGATAGAGCAACATGGCGCCGCCCACCACGCACATGGCACCGGCAATACCGCCCACCACGATAGCCACTAGCTGTTTAGTACCGGCGTGCAGGAACGGCTCATAAACCCAGTGCGGCGTGAGCATGCCCACCAAGTGACCGAAGAAAATCACGATAATCCCGATATGAAACAGGTTGCTGCCCAGGCGCATGTTCTTTGAAGAGAGCATCTGGCTAGAACCGGTCTTCCAAGTGTACTGACCATGATCAAAACGGAGCAGGCTGCCAAGCAGAAACACCGTGCCCGCGAGATAGGGGTAGTAACCGTAGATCAGATGGGTTAAGTAATGCGCAATCGCGTCATACATGGTGATTCTCCTATTAACGATCGGCGGAAGGAGCGGAAGAGGCATTTAAAGACGGAGCAGGCATAATGCGTACCGGCTGGCTCTGAACGGTGTGCTTGCGCTCAACCAAGCGGCGACCTTCAGCAGACTGCAGCGCACAGTCTTCGTCAGAGGTTGCTGAGAAACGCACCGCTTCTTCTTCCCATACGGCGTCTAGTGCTTCGGGGGTGTTGTCCGGCGCTTCTTTTTTGACCTGGGGCCGATGCTCCTCGACATCTCCCTCGGCACCGATCAACGCCAATAGTGACAACGGTACTAGCGCGTGATCCGCACCCCGCTCCTCCAGCCGTGCCGTCAGCAACGCCAGGATATGGCGTATTTCGCCCAGCCAGCGGCCAATTTCGGCGTCGTCGCACATTGAAAGGTATTCAAGAAATACCGGTAGATGATCGGGCAGTTCACGGGCATCTAGTTCAAAACCGGCCGCGCTGTACTCGGCCATAAGATCCACCATGGCCTGACCACGGTCACGTGATTCACCGTGAACGTGCTCGAATAGCAGCAGCGACGTAGCTCGCCCCTTATCGAACATAGCGACGTACTCGGCCTGCAGCTCAAGCAGGTCGCCCTCTTGGAGACGCTGACACCACTCCATTAGTGACGACTTGAGAGCCACCCCCAGGCGGCGCTCGGCATTTAGAATTTCGATGAGTTCGCCGCAGGCATCCTGCAGTTCCTGGGTCGGGTAATCGAGCAGGCGGGCCAGTACGCGTAGGCTACGCATACCCTGTAGCGGCTCGAACGACGGCTCTACCAGGGTCGGCGATTGGGTAGCGGCTTCAGTCATGCCGAGACTCCTCAAGTTGTGGCTGCGGGTCGAAGACCTCTACCGGTTTCACCAACACGCTGGTCTGCTTACGGCCATTAAACAGGTTGGGCTGGCTCTCACCATGGCAACCATCACCAAAGGTAAAGCCGCATCCTCCCCGTTCCGGGAAGGCTTCGGTGGCCATTTCCCGATGGCTGGTGGGGATCACAAACCGATCCTCGTAGTTGGCAATGGCCAGGTAGCGGTACATCTCCTCTACTTGGGCGACGCTCAGCCCCACGGCATCGAGCACGTCGGCGTTGGGGGCACCCTCTACGTGCTTGCCGCGCATGTAGACACGCATCGCCATTAAGCGCTTGAGTGCCAACACCACGGGCTCCTCTTCACCGGCAGTCAACAGGTTAGCCAGGTACTTCACCGGGATACGCAGTGATTCAATCTTGGGCAGGATGCCGTCAAACTCCACATGCCCCGCCTCAGCGGCGGACTGAATCGGCGACAGCGGCGGCACGTACCACACCATCGGCAGCGTGCGGTATTCCGGGTGCAGTGGCAGCGCCAACCCCCAGTCGATAGCCATCTTGTAGACCGGAGAGGCCTGGGCGGCTTTGATGACGTTATCCTGGATGCCATCCCGCTTGGCCTGGGCAATCACTTCCGGATCGTTGGGATCTAGGAAAATCTCGCACTGGCGATGGTAGAGGTCACGCTCATCCGGCGAGCTTGCCACTTCCTCGATGCGATCAGCGTCATACAGCAGTACGCCGAGATAGCGAATGCGGCCCACACAGGTCTCGGAGCAGATGGTCGGCTGGCCGGCCTCGATACGCGGGTAGCAGAAAATACACTTCTCGGACTTACCGCTTTTCCAGTTGTAGTAGATCTTCTTGTAGGGGCAGCCGGAGATACACATCCGCCAGCCACGGCACTTGTCCTGGTCGATTAGAACGATGCCGTCCTCTTCCCGCTTGTAGATCGCACCACTGGGGCAAGCCGCTACACAGGTGGGGTTCAAGCAATGCTCGCACAGGCGCGGCAGATACATCATGAAGGTGTTTTCGAACTGGCCGTAAATATCTGCCTGCACCTTGTCAAAGTTCTTGACAAAGTTGGCATCTTTGCGCCGCTTGGCGAACTCGGTGCCAAGAATCTCTTCCCAGTTCGGGCCCCATTCGATCTTTTTCATACGCTGACCGGAAATCAGCGAGCGCGGGCGCGCCACCGGCTGGTGCTCGCCGATCTTGGCGGTATGCAGATGTTGGTAGTCAAACGTGAACGGCTCATAGTAGTCGTCCATTTCAGGCAAGTCGGGGTTGGCGAAAATGTTCGCCAGCACCCGCCATTTGCCACCAATACGCGGTTCAATCCGACCGTCGTTACGGCGCATCCAACCGCCCTTCCACTTGGCCTGGTTCTCCCACTCTTTGGGATAGCCGATACCGGGCTTGGTCTCGACATTGTTGAACCAGGCGTACTCCATACCTTCGCGACTGGTCCAGACGTTTTTGCAGGTCACCGAACAGGTGTGGCAACCGATACACTTATCAAGGTTGAGAACCATGCCTACCTGGGAACGAATTTTCATTTCACGGCCTCCCTAGTACTGTTCTTAAGAGCCACGTTCTCCTGAACACTGTCATTGCCTTCACCATCCAGCCAGTCAACGTGTTTCATCTTGCGCACTAACACGAACTCATCGCGGTTTGAGCCAACGGTGCCGTAGTAATTAAAACTGTAAGAGAGCTGCGCGTAGCCGCCGATCATGTGGGTTGGCTTGGGGCAGACCCGGGTGACCGAGTTGTGAATACCGCCCCGCGTACCGGTGACCTCAGAGCCAGGGACGTTCACGTTGCGCTCCTGGGCGTGGTACATCATCACCATGCCCGCCTTGACCCGCTGGCTGACCACTGCCCGCGCGGCAATCGAGCCGTTGGCGTTGTAGACCTCGATCCAGTCGTTGTCCTCGATATCGATCTCAGCCGCATCTGCCTCGGAGAGCCACACCACCGGGCCGCCTCGGTTGAGCGTCAACATCAGCAGGTTGTCCGAGTAAGTGGAGTGGATGCCCCACTTCTGGTGCGGCGTGAGGAAGTTCAGCGCCTTGCTCTTGAAGCCGTTGTCGGCGGGAAGCTGGAAGCCTTTGGCCGCCTTGGTATCGATGGGCGGACGATAGACCAGCAGGCTTTCGCCGAACGCGCGCATCCAGGCATGATCCTGATAGAACTGCTGACGACCACTCACGGTGCGCCATGGAATCAGCTCGTGAACGTTGGTGTAACCGGCGTTATAGGAGACGTGCTCATCCTCAAGGCCAGACCAAGTCGGGCTGGAGATAATTTTGCGCGGCTGGGCGACAACATCGCGAAAGCGGATTTTTTCGTCATGTTTGGGCCTTGCCAGGTGGGTATGGTCACGCCCGGTAATTTTGGAGAGTGCATCCCACGCCTTTACTGCCACGGCGCCGTTGGTTTCCGGTGCCAGGGTCAGAATCATCTCGGCGGCATCGATAGCGCTGTCGATCAACGGGCTCCCTTTATGCGGGCCATCCAGCTTGCGATGGTTGAGTTTGCCCAGCAGCTCGACTTCCGCATCGGTGTTCCAAGCGATGCCCTTGCCGCCGTTACCGATGCTTTCCAGCAAAGGCCCTACGGAGGTAAAGCGCTCATAGGTTTCGGGATAGTTGCGCTTGACCTCAATCAGCGATGGCATGGTCTTGCCGGGAATCGGCGCGCATTCGCCCTTCTTCCAATCCATCACCGCCGGTTGGGCCAACTCTCCTGGCGAGTCGTGCTGCATCGGTAGCGTGACCAGGTCGGTCTCTTCGCCCAGGTGGCCGACACACACCTTGGAGAATGCTTTGGCAATACCCTTATAAATATCCCAGTCGCTGCGCGATTCCCAGGCAGGGTCGGTGGCGGCAGTCAAGGGGTGAATAAAGGGGTGCATGTCAGAAGTGTTAAGGTCGTCCTTCTCATACCAGGTCGCCGTAGGCAGCACGATATCCGAGTAGAGGCAGGTGGTGGACATACGGAAATCCAGCGTCACCAGCAGGTCGAGCTTGCCTTCCGGCGCCTCGTCACGCCATACCACTTCTTCGGGCTTCTGGCCGCCGAAGTCGCCCAGGTCTTTGCCCTGAATACCATGGCGAGTACCCAGCAGGTACTTGAGCATGTACTCATGGCCCTTACCGGAGCTGCCCAGCAGGTTGGAGCGCCAGATGAACATATTACGCGGGAAGTTCTCTGGCGCATCCGGGTCTTCCGCGGCAAAGCGCAGTTCACCGCTCTTGAGCTGCGCAACGGCATAGTCGGCTGTCGACATACCCGCGGCTTCGGCTTTTTTCGCTAGGCGTAGCGGGTTAGTGTCCAGTTGAGGTGCTGACGGCAGCCAGCCCATGCGCTCAGCGCGCACGTTAAAGTCGATCAGGCTGCCGGGGTAATCCTCGGCCTTGGCCAACGGCGAAAGAATTTCTTTAATCTCTAGCTTCTCGTAGCGCCACTGGGAGGAGTGACTATAGAAGAAGGAAGTAGAGTTCATATGGCGCGGCGGGCGCTGCCAGTCGAGGCCAAAGGCCAAAGGCGTCCAGCCAGTCTGCGGACGCAGTTTTTCCTGACCAACGTAGTGGGCCCAGCCGCCACCGCTCTGACCGATACAACCACACATGACCAGCATGTTAATCAGGCCGCGGTAGTTCATGTCCATGTGGTACCAGTGGTTCATACCGGCACCAACGATGATCATGCTACGGCCGTTGGTTTTATTGGCATTATCGGCAAATTCACGGGCAATGCGGGTGCACTGCCCTGCAGGGACGCCGGTGATTTTCTCCTGCCACGCGGGGGTATAGGGACGAATCTGATCAAACGAGGTCGCGCCATCATCTTCGCCGTCGCCGACAAAGCCACGGTCGATACCGTAGTTGGCACACATCAGATCAAAAACGGTGACCGCCAGCATGTCGCTGCCATCGGCTCTCTTCAAGCGTTTGGCGGGCAAATTGTGGAACAGTAGGTCATCGGCGGCGCCAACACCGGCTCCTTTTACGTGCTCAAAGTGTTCGTGTTCGATACCACCAAAGTAAGGAAACGCAACGCGCGCGACGCTATCGTGGTGATTGACCAAACTGAGTAACGGCTTGATTTCAGTGCCTGCGGCGTCCAGCGATTCCAGATTCCACTTGCCCACCTCGTCGCCAGTTTCCCCCCAGCGGAAACCGATGGAGCCGCGCGGCACCACCAGCTGGTCACGGGTTTCGTCCCAGGCGACGGTTTTCCACTCAGGGTTGTTTTCCTGGCCCAGGGCAGCATCAAAATCACTGGCACGCAGTTGGCGACCCGGTGCGAAGCTGCCATCTTCACGCGCTTCCAGTTCCACTAGGAACGGCATGTCGGTATAGCGGCGCACATAATCAGTGAAATAAGCACTCGGGTTATCGAGGTGAAACTCTTTGAGAATGACATGGCCCATGGCCATCGCCAGTGCAGCATCGGTGCCCTGCTTGGCGGACAGCCATTCATCGGTCAGTTTGGAAACTTCGGCATAATCCGGAGTGATCGAAACCGTCTTGGTACCCTTGTAGCGCACTTCGGTAAAGAAGTGAGCATCCGGGGTACGCGTTTGAGGCACGTTAGAGCCCCAGGCAATAATGTAGCCGGAGTTGTACCAGTCAGCCGACTCGGGAACGTCGGTCTGCTCGCCCCAGGTCATCGGTGAGGCTGGCGGCAAGTCGCAATACCAGTCGTAGAAGCTCATGCAGACGCCGCCAATCAGCGACAGGTAGCGGCTACCCGCGGCGTAGCTGACCATCGACATGGCAGGAATCGGCGAAAAGCCAAGGATACGATCAGGGCCGTACTGCTTAGCGGTGTAAACGTTAGAGGCAGCGATCAGCTCGTTGAGCTCGTCCCAGTTACCGCGCACGAAGCCGCCCATGCCGCGAGCACGCTTGTACTGTTTGGTCTTGGCGGGGTCTTCAACAATAGAGGCCCAGGCGTCGACCGGGTCTGGGTTAGCCTTCAGCGCTTCGCGCCATAGCGCCAGCAACGGCTTACGAATCAACGGGTATTTGAGGCGATTGGCGCTGTACAGATACCAGGAGTAACTGGCGCCACGCGGACAGCCACGCGGTTCATGGTTGGGCAGATCAGGGCGTGTGCGCGGATAGTCGGTCTGCTGGGTTTCCCAGGTAACCAAACCGTTTTTAACGTAGATCTTCCAGCTACAGGAGCCGGTGCAGTTCACCCCGTGGGTGGAACGCACCACTTTATCGTGCTGCCAGCGGGCACGATAGCTATCTTCCCACTGGCGGGATTCACTGCGTAATTCGCCATGCTCATTAGCAAAGGGCTCGCGGGACTTGCGGAAGAAATTCAGCCGATCTATGAAGTGACTCATGGTCGATCTCCAGGCTCCTCGGAAATTTGCATACCCGACAGTGCGGGTTCCATGGAGTGGATTCTGCGTGATCGACAAGGGAATTACTGCGTGATTACCTCCATATACACCCTATCTACCCCCAAGGTGATAGAGCGGCCAACGTAAAGGAATAGACGGTTGGCGCTGTTGAAATTACACCGTGCTTGAATGCTTGCTGTAGCGGAGCGGAATATGCTCGCAGGCCTTCAACTACGTTTACATTGCAACTCACTGAACATTCATACAACATGCTTTTTATAGCCGGATTACTCTCGGAGCAAAGCACACTCCATGCACCTCACCCGATTCACTGATTATTCGATACGCGTCTTGATCTTTCTTGCTACCAAGGGAGAGGAGCGCTCTACCATTCACGAGATTGCCGAGACCTTTAATATCTCACGCAATCATTTGATGAAAATCGTTCAAGAGCTAAGTCAAAAGAACTACGTTACCGCTATTCGTGGCAAGAATGGCGGCTTACTGCTAACACGGGACCCCGCAACCATTGGGTTAGGCGAGCTAGTACGCGAGATGGAGCATGACATGGCGTTAGTGGAGTGCTTTCATAGCGATAATGCATGCATCATTACGCCGGCATGTCGCCTTCAACCGATTCTTAATGATGCACTTTCAGCATTTCTAAGTGTACTCGACCACTACACATTGGCCGACCTGCTGGGCAGTCAACAATCTCAACTGGCGCAACTTATGCGCATTCCTACCGTCAGCGCATAGCACTCCCTAGCCATCCTGACCGTCGACTCGCGCCTGCATCAGCGGCCAAGTGTAGTGCGCGAGAAATATTGCGTAGGCTAAGCACCAGAAGATGATGCTCAGCGTATAGGTCCAGTGGGTAATCTGGGGAAATAACGCCAAAACGGGTGAGCGCACTAAGGCGGCTATTAGCA
The DNA here is from genome assembly GCF_014897805.1 of Halomonas sp. 3F2F. Classification (NCBI taxonomy): domain Bacteria; kingdom Pseudomonadati; phylum Pseudomonadota; class Gammaproteobacteria; order Oceanospirillales; family Halomonadaceae; genus Halomonas; species Halomonas sp. 3F2F. The sequence goes on along the minus strand of NZ_JABUZE010000096.1, from coordinate 12,474 downwards.
TTAAGCCTAGCGCCACACCAATACCAGGCAATGTGCGTATGGGGCGGCCCGTATGGCCTAGCGAAACCCTGGCCATCATGGCAAGCATCATGGTGCCCATACCGCCAATGGTCAGGGCGTGCACGGCAAGTTCAACGCGCATCAGCCCCATGAGTGCCAAGACCCACATAATAAGCCCTAGTGGAATGCAGGCGTAGCTGCCGTGCAGCCCCCAAAGTAAAGGTTCACGCCAGCTATGCAGCCCACCCCAACGCGCCATGCGAACAGTGTTGGCCAACGCCGCTAAGAGCATCACTCCCCCCATTAAAACAGCAGGAATGGCAACTCCCAACATGGTGACCAGCTGCAGCAGCACGACGCCAGCCGTACTCACCAGCGTAACTCCTTCGAGTAAAGCAATAGGTTCAGGTTTGGTGCGTCCTAAACGATTGGCGGTAAACATGGCAATTACGCGCCCACCCACTACGGTCATCATCAGTGTGATTAACAGTACGGCTAAGTAGGCGGCTTGGCGGATCAGCTCGGCATCACCCTGCATGACTCCTAAGTGCATCGCCAGATTAGCCGTGGCAAACAGCAACAGCACAGGTACAAAGATCAAGTTGCGCCAACGCTTTGCGGTGATAACTAGACGCGCCATAACCATAGCGACAATTGGCAGAAACGCTAGGTCAACCGCCAGCAGCAGCCACTCCGGCAGCCCCATGGGGAAAGCCATCAGCCCCCTACCCAATAGCCATAGCACCACCAGACCCAATAGCGGCCCGCCGTTTAAACTCGGCAACCCTGTCCAGTTACGCACAGCGGTTAGTAAAAATCCCGCTACCACCGCCGCGGCAAAGCCAAACAACATTTCATGCTGATGCCAGAACACCAGACCGCCATAAGGTCGCAGCAAAATAGTGCCGTGCCAGAAGGCCAACCACACCAAAAGGGACGCCACACTAAACAGCGCGGCCAGCAGAAAGAAAGGCCTAAAAGCCAAGCGCATTAAGGGTAAATGCTCAAGCTTAGAAGCAGGCTGGGATGAGGTGGTCGTTGGCATGGCGTAATCCCGACTAATTTACTTGGAAATATGAGTGTGCGCCTAGCCACCAACAAAGACCATGACATGCATCAAAAATACATCTTATGGCTAGCATTTAAAGGCCTGTGGATTTAAGATGCATTCATAATACATCTTAAAGTATCGAGGTAGTAACAGTGCTAACACATGAGCAGGAAAAGCTGATTAACGCGACAGCCCCCATCGTGGCCGAACACCTAAATGCGATTACCCAACGCTTCTATCCACTGATGTTCACCCGCTATCCAGAGGTTAAGCCCCTCTTTAATGAGGTACACCAGCAAAGCGGTGGTCAGCCCCGCGCACTGGCCAACGCCGTGTTGGCCTATGTTCAACTACGTGGCAATCCAGCTCAGGCGCGCGCAACTCTGGATGTTGTGGTCAGCAAACACGTCTCGCTAGGCATTCTTCCCGAACAGTACCCTATTGTCGGTGAATGCCTACTGGCGGCCATTGGCGAAGTGCTGGGTGAAGCTGTCACCCCGGAAATCGCCGATGCGTGGGGTGCTCTATATAACGAGCTTGCCGCCCTGTTAATTGACCTGGAAGATCAGCGCTATCGTGAGTTTGAACAGCGCCCTGGCGGATGGCGTGGCACACGCCGTTTCAAGATTGCCAGTACCCAGCAGGAAAGTGCTTTAATTCGCTCTTTTATCCTTGAGCCCGAGGATGGTGGTCGTGTGGCTGACCATGAGCCGGGGCAGTATATCGGTGTACGTCTAACCATTAATGGCGAGCTGGTTTATCGGCATTACAGTCTCTCAGACACGCCGAATGGTCAAAGCTATCGAATCTCGATCAAACGCGAAGAACAGGGCCAAGTCAGCCGCCACTTCCACGATGTCTTACAACCAGGCGACACCCTGGAACTGTTACCACCAGCGGGTGACCTTACCTTGGTTGAGGGTGACGAGCCCCTACTGCTTGCCAGTGGCGGCGTTGGTCAAACGCCCCTGCTCCCCATGGCAAGACATGCCTTGTCCCTTGGGCGGCAAGTCATCTATCTACACGCTGCCCTGGATGCCGAACATCAGGCCTTTAAAGGTGAATTAGACGCACTGAAGAGCGAGTATCCTCAACGCCTTAAGGCTGTCCGCATTCATGAGCGCGGCAATGAAGCCGAACATATTGGTCGTATCGACCGCAGCTTATTAGCTCACTACCTGCCTGATCTTAAGGCACGCTGCTATTTCGTCGGCCCTCAAGGATTTATGACAGCGATTAACAGCGCTTTGTCCGAACTGGGGGTTGACGAAGATCGCCGACACTTTGAGCACTTTGGCCCCTCACGCCCACTCGACGCAGCTTAATAATGACCGGTAAGGGCCACCTAGTTCTTGGCTACCTATTAAAGGCAGGGGGTCCTATGAACCCCTGCTCAACTTTACTAGGCTTAAACAGAGGCCAAAGTAATACGGAGGTGGCTATGGAAATCGAATTAAAGCGTGCCTACGACTCACCACACAACAAGGATGGTTATCGTGTTCTCGTCGATGGTATCTGGCCACGTGGGGTGTCCAAGGAGGATGCTAAAATTAATGAGTGGCGTAAGGAAATTGCACCGAGCAGCGAGCTTCGCAAAGCGTTTCATAATGGTTCACTCGATTGGAATGACTTCCGTCGACGCTATCTCAAAGAATTAACGTCCTATCGCGAGACTCTTCGTGACCTTGCACAACGTGCCAGGAAAGAGCGAGTTACTCTGGTGTTCGCCTCCAAGGAAGAGCGCCACAACAATGCCGAAGTACTTCGCCAATACTTAAGAATGCTGAAATAATCAGCCCAACCAGGAAAGCGGGCTGTGGTGAATAGCGGCCCCCACCATATAGGCGAAGATAGCCACCGCCACTACCGCGGCTAGGGCTCGCACCGCTGGCGTGGCCCCACGTTTAATTGCAATGGTACCAATACCGATATAGGCCAGCAGTGCTAATAGCTTGGCGCCAAGCCAGGGAAGCTGCCAGGGCCATACGGAAAGCAATACCATCAAAGTCACCCCCAGTCCCAACAGAGCCGTATCAATAAGATGAGGCAATACCTTGACCCAACGGGCGTTGAGTCGCGGGCTTTCCTGCACCGACCACCAGGCACGCACTACGAAGAGCGTGATGCTCAGCGCAGCGGCCGTCATGTGCAGGTGCTTGATGAGGAAATAGTGCTCCATGGTAACCGTCCCTAGCCGACGTTAACCGCATTGCCGTGATGATCGAAAGCAAGATAGGCGGTGATATTACCCATTTGCAGCGACTCCATCATACGCTGAAGCTGGCGTTCAACCTCGGTATCATCTTTTGGGTCGTCCATGGCAGCGCTGAAAACTAGATCCCATTCGATCTCGGTACGGCGTGACTCCTCGACCAACGCCGCCATACTGGTCAATTCCTGCGTCGACTTATCTACGCAGACTACCGGCACCAGCACACCCCCTTCACCCTGTTCGAAGCGACGACGCTGTTCAGCATCAGGGAAATCGGGCAGCTCTGCGCGCACGAACACAAACAGCAGGCGCTGGGGCTTAGGTTGTTTACGTGCTTCCTGCAGTAAATCGGCAAACGTCGCTATAGTCATAAAATCGGTGGTCATAAAATGAGCCCTATCGCTAGTAATTAAGAATCAGTCGGCAAGAATGAACAAGTCAGACTAATAGGCGGCATCACTCGGGTGACGCTACGAAAAGCCACAGCAGCAGCATTACCATAAACAGAGGGATCAGCAGGCTAAGTGGCGCCGCCCGCCAACCATAGGCTTGGACGACCAGAGGTGCTATTCGCAGGGAAAGCCCGACACCTGCCGCTAACGCCAGAAAAAGGACGACACAAAGACACACCCAGCGGCCAGGCATCCAGCCTTGGGCGTGGGCGATGCCGGTGGTAATCACCGCCCCTCCCAGTCCAAGCCCAGCACCCATCAACAAAAACTCCCACGGCTGGCTAGCCATTCCAAACCCGCCCAGCGCCAACGCTAGCCCCAATAATAGCCACTGCATCAAGCGGCAGGTGTCGCCCCGTTTGGCGATATACCAGGCCGGCCACGCCAACAGCACACCACTCATCAACGGTACCAACACATAGACAGGCTGCTTTGCAAGCAGAGCATAAAGTGTCCAGGTCGCCACCGCTAAAGCGCTTGCTAGCGGCATTAGCAGCATGGCTACCAGCAACTGATAACCATTTACTGGCTGTGTTGATGTCTCCAACGTGGGAGGCGGCACGGGTGATGGCATGGCGTTTCCCAGCGAGGGTATAAAGACATCGGAAGACATGCCAGAATTGTCGGTAAATACTGGGCGTAGGTCAAAAAGGCATCGGAGGTAGGCTGGCTAACCCCAAAGGAATAGCCCTCGTATCGAAATGCAGATAGTGCCACACTCCCTTACCTCTTCCGCGCTATCGGAAATGCCATGAAATTACTTCAGCGCTCCCTGGTTGCTCGCATCATTGCGTCTCTGCTTGCCATTAGCGGGATGGCACTCATCAGTATCACCCTGACCATGACAATGTCTAACAGCAGCCGTGGCGATGCGGCTGCGATTAATGTCGCTGGCTCATTACGCATGAATGCCTATCAGATTATGGGAGCCTTGCAACGCCTGGAGTATGCTCCAGAGAAGACAAGCGCAAAACAGCTCGAAGGACTGATTTCGAGCTTCGATCAACGTTTGTATGGCACAACGCTACAACAAACGATCCCCATTGACGATCGTCATGAGCGCCGCCGCCAACTGGAAAAACTTCAGAACTACTGGCAGCACTCGCTTCGCCCAGCACTTGAGGCTCCGGCCGCTGCCACGGCGCTAGACCTCGCTACGCTAGAAATGATGATCGTTGAGATGGTCAGTGACATTGAAGTGCTAGTGACCTATCTGGAGCAGAGCACCGAGGCCAAGGTGCGGCTACTGGGGATGATGCAACTGCTTTTTCTGGTACTGATCGCTATTGTGGTTTCGATAGCCCTTTACGATGTTCGCCATAACCTGGTAGTACCGCTGCGCCAACTGATGGTGCTTGCCCGCGAGGCGGCGCAGCGTAATTTCAAGCCACGTTCAGAGCTACGCGGCAGTGATGAGCTGGCTTTACTGGGCCACACCTTTAATAAGATGTCTGCCGAGCTGGCAACCAGCTACGCCGCATTAGAAGACAAGGTATCGCGCAAGAAACAGGAACTTGAGCGCAGTAACCAAGCACTACGAGTAATGCATGATGCTAGCCGTTCGCTGTATGGCGGCGGTAACGACCTTTGCTCTAGCGCAGCACCTATGCTGCGCGAACTGGAAAAGCTGCTCGATATCGGGCCGATTCGGCTTTCCCTAAACGACCCCTTCGACCAACGGGAAATGCCGGTTTTAGAAACCCACTCGCGTACCCGGCCAGAGTATTGCCGTGACCAGGAGTGCCACGCCTGCCTGATTGATCCTCGACCCTTGGAGATGGTGTCCAATAACCAGTCACAGTGCTTACTGCTACCGATTAGCGTCGGTGACACGCTGCTTGGCACCCTGGAAGTGTGGTATCACCAGGAGCGGCTCAACGATAGCACCCGCCGGTTACTCACCATGTTAGCCGACCAGTTGGCCACGGCGGTGTACCTGCAGCGGCGTATCGAGGAGCAGCAGCACGTCACGCTGATCAACGAGCGAACCATCATTGCCCGCGAACTTCACGACTCGCTAGCCCAATCGCTCTCTTATCTAAAGATGCAGGTTGCGCGACTCGAACGTATGCAGCAAAAAGACGCCTCTCGAGAGATGCAGTCTGCGGTATTCGACGAGCTGCGTACCGGTTTAAACAGTGCCTATCGTCAACTGCGTGAACTGCTTACTACCTTCCGGCTCAAACTAGAGGGGCCAGGGCTGCAATTTGCCTTACGCCAAACCATCGAAGAGTTTAGCCAGCGCATGGCGATAACGGTCGAGCTTGACTACGATGTGCCGCCTTACCTACTTAATCCCAATGAAGAAATTCACGTCCTGCAGATCATTCGCGAGGCGCTGGCCAATACTCACAAGCACGCCCAAGCCCACTGGGCTGGGGTCACTGTGCATTTCGCCGATGCTCGCCTGCTAGTGCGTATTGAGGATGATGGTATCGGCCTGGAAGACGATAGCTCGCCGCCTATGCACTACGGTTTGGTGATCATTCGCGACCGAACCACTACCCTGAACGGGGAGTTGAGTATCACCAATCGCCCCGCAGGGGGAGCCAGCATTGAGATAGCCTTCACCCCGTTGACCGCTCGCTTAATTCAGCAGCAGCCTGTAACGGCTGCCTCAGACTCTCACTTAGGTACAGGGACTTCTTAATGACGCTGACCACCGCCAACGATACACCCGCCACGCTAATGATTATTGATGACCACCCGCTACTACGGCGTGGCGTGATACAGCTGCTTGAACTAGAGGACGATCTTGAACTGGTTGGCGAGACGGGCGACCCTGAAGAGGGCATTGCACTGGCTCTCAAACTGGAGCCTGACTTGGTTTTACTGGATTTAAACATGCCGGGCGTTAATGGCTTAGAAGCCTTGCGCCGCCTACGGGAAGCCAACTATAGCGGCCGTGTGGTGATGTTCACTGTTTCCGACCATGAGGATGATGTGGTCGCGGCGCTACGCAACGGTGCCGACGGTTATCTGCTAAAGGATATGGAGCCTGAAGACATGGTGCGCCAGCTGCGTCAAGCTGCTTTGGGACGCATGGTCATCAGCGAAAGTCTAACCGCCCTACTCGCTGAAGCGCTGCGTAATCAGCGCAATGCCCCCACCACTCCGGATATTCATAGTCTGACGCAGCGTGAACGCGAAATTCTACAACAGCTTGCTGGCGGGCTCTCCAACAAGCTCATCGCGCGCAAGCTGGATATTACCGAAGGCACGGTCAAGGTTCACGTCAAGCATCTGCTCAAAAAGCTCAACTTACGCTCGCGTGTCGAAGCCGCCGTCTGGGCAGTCCAGGAAGGTATCGATCACTAGTCAGTTCTGTGTGGTTACCTCCAAAGACTCCCAGAGTACTTTTGCTCTGACCCGCCTTTACCCCCTGTCGATTTTTTCTCTTTAAAATCAATCAACCCAGGCTTTTCAGCGACTACCTCTCAAGAGGTATGTCGCTGTTTTTCATGTTATTTTCACCTATTTCCCAATGTCTTCCCCCAGCGTATCTTGCTTGCTAACTGCTAGATGCAGATAGGTTTGATGCCAAGGGGAAATCGCCATGAGCAAGAGAAATGCCGACATTGAAAAGTGGGATGTCGAAGACGCCCAATTCTGGGAACAGGAAGGCAAGCACATCGCCAACCGCAATCTATGGATATCCATCCCCAGCCTGCTGATGGGATTCGCTGTCTGGATGATGTGGGGAATGATTACCACCCAGATGCAGAACCTGGGTTTTTCGTTCACGGTTAACCAGCTATTTTCACTGACGGCGCTTGCCGGTCTAGCGGGTGCCACACTACGCATCCCAGCATCGTTCATGATACGCATCGCTGGCGGGCGTAACACTATCTTCCTGACCACCGCGCTATTGATGATCCCCGCTGCCGGCACTGGTATCGCCTTGATGAACCCAGGCACGCCGTTTTGGGTATTCCAGGCGTTGGCGCTACTTTCCGGTATCGGTGGCGGTAACTTCGCTTGTTCAATGAGCAACATTTCCACTTTTTATCCCAGCAAACAGCAAGGTTACGCCCTGGGCATGAATGCAGGCCTGGGTAATTTCGGCGTCACTACCATGCAGATTGTCATCCCACTGGTAATGACCGTCGGCATTTTTGGCGCTATGGCCGGTTCGCCGATGGAATTGCAAAGCGCTAGCGGTACGTTGATCGGCCGAATCGAAGCAGGTACCGACACCTGGATCCAGAATGCAGGCTTTATCTGGCTCGTATTTCTGATCCCATTAGCGTTCGCTGGTTGGTTCGGCATGAATAATCTCCGCACTATTACGCCCAACCCTGGTTCGCCGCTGGCGGCTTTCAGCAAAATATTAGGCCTCTACGGCGTCGGCATGGTGACCGCGATCATCGGTATGTTAGCGCTCGGCTGGCTTAATATGTGGATTGCCCTACCTCTAACCATTGTTCTGACCCTGGTGTTGTTGCGCCTGATTCCTGGCGATATCAAGCCTAATATCCAGAAGCAGTTCGCGATATTTTCCAATAAGCACACCTGGTCAATGACCATCCTCTATATTCTGACCTTCGGCTCCTTTATCGGCTTCTCTGCAGCCCTGCCACTCTCTATCAACGTCATCTTCGGCAACATGATGGAAGCCACTGCCGATGGCACGCTGATTCGCGTGGCCAACCCAGAGGCGCCCAGCGCTTTAACCTGGGCCTGGATAGGCCCCTTCGTAGGCGCTCTGATTCGTCCGCTGGGCGGATGGATCTCCGACAAAGTGGGCGGCTCCATCGTTACCCAAATAATCTCTGCGGTCATGGTGGTCGCCTCTGTCGCCACTGGCTACGTGATGATGCAGGCCTATAACGCCACCGATCCTAATCAATTCTTCTGGCTATTCCTGCTGCTATTCATCGTGTTATTCGCCGCCAGTGGTATCGGCAACGGCTCTACCTTCCGCAGCATCGGGGTGATTTTCGACCAGCAGCAGAAAGGCCCGGTTCTTGGCTGGACCTCTGCCGTCGCTGCCTATGGCGCCTTCATCGCCCCGCGGGTAATGGGCGAGCAAATCCAGGCCGGCACACCAGAACTTGCCATGTATGGCTTTGCGGTCTTCTACACCATCTGCCTGGTCATCAACTGGTGGTTCTATCTACGCAAGAGTGCCTACGTTAAGAACCCGTGAGCTAGGTTAACAACTCCTAAATATAGCTTGCTTCTTTACGCCCGGAGCCAAGCGCCGGGTCTTTTCCCCCTACCCCACTGCGGGAGGACACCATGAAAATCATGATCGCCTATGACGGTTCGCGAAACGCCAAGCTGGCTCTTGCTCAGGTCGTCAATATGTTCCGCTGTAACCAACCTCTGCTGATACTGGTCGGCGTGGTGGAAAACCCACTCGACGCTACCGATAACAACGAGGTGCTTTTTCAGCAGGAGCACGATGAGGTTAAACAGCACCTTCAGGAGGGTATGGCATTCGCCATCGGCGAGGGCTTCCAAGCCGAGCAGCTTTTCGCCGAGGGTGACGCACGCAAGATGCTGCTTCAGGCCACCCGCAAACTCTCGCCTGACCTACTGGTGATTGCCCGCCATAGCCATCAGCCGGACGGCGGCATCATCGCCAAGTCGTTGACTTATTTTGTTGATGAACTCGACTACATGACGTTTGGCAGCGTCAGCTCGTTCCTGGCCCGGCGAGCCGATTGCCCCTTGTTGATTCTACCCAGCCCTTGAGCAGCCCCTACCCCTCCTTTGGTAAAAATCTCCCTAGGAACACAGGACGATACGACCATGAAAGTTTCCGCTGTATTCAAGTTTCGCAGCCCCGAAATTCGGGCCTTGCACCTGACCTGGATTGCCTTCTTTATTACCTTTTACGTGTGGTTCAACATGGCGCCGCTCGCGTCGAGCATGCTCAAGAGCGTCGACTGGCTGACCACGGATGACCTCAAGCTGTTCGCTATCTGCAACGTCGCCTTAACGATTCCCGCGCGCATTATCGTTGGTATGGCACTGGATCGATTCGGCCCGCGACGGGTGTTCTCGGTGCTCATGGTCACTATGTCGCTACCGGCGCTGGCGTTTGCTTTCGGTAACAGCATGACGCAGCTGCTCGTGGCACGCTTGGTACTGAGCTCGATTGGCGCCAGCTTCGTGGTCGGTATCCACATGACGGCGTTGTGGTTCAAGCCCAAGGACATCGGCTTCGCCGAAGGCTTCTACGCTGGCTGGGGTAACTTCGGCTCCGCCGTCGCGGCCATGTCGCTGCCGACCATCGCCTTGAACATGTACGGCGGCGCCGATGGCTGGCGCTGGGCCATCGCCCAAAGCGCTATTGTTATGGCCGCTTACGGTATTTACTACTGGTTCGCGATTACCGATGGCCCGGATGCCCAGGCTCACCGGAAACCACGCAAATCCGCTGCCATGGAAGTGAGTTCCTGGGGCGATATGATCAAGCTGATCATCTGGACGATTCCACTGGTCGGCGTACTCGCCATTCTAGTCTGGCGAATTCAATATATGGGCTATTTATCGGTTACGGGTGCCGTCATCGCTTATCTAGCCATTATTGCGATCGTCATCTATCAAATTGTCCAGATCTTGAGAGTCAACCTACCGATCCTGCGTAAGGGGGTACCGGAGGATGATAAGTACTCGTTCAACAGTGTGGCGGCGCTTAACAGCACCTATTTTGCCAACTTTGGTGCTGAACTGGCGGTGGTGTCGATGCTGCCCATGTTCTTTGAGGAGACTTGGGGCCTGAATGCCGCTACCGCTGGCCTGATTGCTGCATCGTTCGCTTTCGTCAATCTGGTGGCGCGCCCCATGGGCGGCATGGTTTCCGACCGCATGGGCAACCGTCGTTTCGTGATGCTGTGCTACATGTTTGGCATTAGCGTTGGGTTCTTGCTGATGGCCATGCTCAATTCAAGTTGGCCGCTCATTCTGGCCATTGCGGTGACCATTGGCACCTCGATTTTCGTGCAAGGGGCCGAGGGAGCAACCTTCGGTATCATTCCCTCCATCAAGCGCCGCATCACTGGGCAGATATCCGGTATGGCCGGCGCTTACGGTAATGTTGGCGCGGTGGTTTACCTAACCATCTTTACGTTTGTCACTCCATCGCAGTTCTTCTACATCATCGCGACCGGCGCTTTCATCAGTTGGGTTATCTGCTTGGTGTGGCTCAAGGAGCCAGAAGGCGCTTTCGATGACGAGTACTACGTCTCTTCTGTTGATAGAGACATCGAAGAACAGGCTTTACAGAGTGCCAAGCACTAAACGTTAGAGTCATCTGTAGCACGGTACTGTTCGCGTCGATTGGATTCGGACAGTGCCTCTATTGTTCAGCAACTAACCGAAATGCCACACAGCACACTTAATTTTTTTAGTCATTTTCCCAACTCTGTTTACCACATACTCAACTATGGCTAACTCGCTAATTTAGAGCACCTAATCATTGAAATTACACCTCCAAGGGAGTCCTGAAGTGCGAGCACTCACTTTTCTCAAATTACCCTTCAACCATCGTGAAGGCTGGAAAGAGTTACAGACTTCCTGCCCCTCCATTCCTTTACTAGCGTGGCGGGTAGTTTTACCTATGTCGCTCTTGCCGCCAATACTGCTCTATTATGCGGGCAGCCATTACGGCGATACATTTATGACTGGTTTTGCTGGCCGAGAGTGGCGTTTTATCACCTCCATTATTTTCCTTGCAGAGATAGTGAGTTTTTTTGTGATCGGGTGGGTAATCTACGCTGTAGTCAATGGAACTGAAGAGCTATCTATTAGCTATCAAGATGCCTACTTACTTGCCGGGCTTGCACCACTGCCTTTATTTGCCTCGTCGTTGGCACTCCTGGTACCCAACTTATTTTTTAATGTCGTGATTATACTCAGCGGGCTGGGTATCTCTTGCAGCTTAATTTACCACGGCTTACAAGCACTCTGTACGCAGCAAGAAGTTGATGTTGCTACTATCTCAGCCACTTACACAATTATGGCTGCCAGTGCTCTGGGATGGGGTATTTTGTTTGCGGTTATCTGGGCTTATTAAGCGATTAACATTAGGTGCACTGGCCTACAGGGGCACTAAACCTGTCATCATCAAGCCCAATGATGACGCGTGAAGCAAACGGTCTAACGTTGAGAAGTGGGTAATGTGTGCGCCAGGCAGGGCGATGAGCAAAATTCACGATCACTCGCGTCTTCCTCTTCGAGCGCTGATAGCACCAGCTCTTTGATTACTGGAAGGTGGGAATCGTCAATTTGACGAGCGGCAGTGAGCAGGGTCACTCGCCCCGCGCGTGCGAATATCATTAAAGGCAGTAGCTTATCAGGGCACGCCTTCAGCTCACTGCTATAACGCTCAAGAAAGCGTGGTTTACTGATTTTTTGCTGACGATACTGACGGCATAGTTGAGATGCAGGAGCTATCTCCGGGTACCATTCATTCAGTGCAAGGAAGCTTGAAGACAGCCCGTTAGGGTATAACCGATCAACCAACACGCGAGTGCCGTCGTGATCCTCTATCGGCGCATATATGCGCTTAAGCGTTATTTCATATGACATCGATTACATACCTCTGCCAGGGTGCTCATGGCTTCAGCGAGTAACTTATATAAATAACAGCATAGCAGCGATGCTCGATTAATTAACTAAGAGAAAATTAGGTAGATAGCTTTTATCGATAGATAGCATTAAGCCATAACGAGTCTTTGAAACTGGAATAGAGCTTGTATGTCCTACTAAGTGGTTATGCAAAAGTTATCGAGTTACTTTTTCCGTAA
>NZ_JABUZE010000092.1:0-874 GCF_014897805.1 Halomonas sp. 3F2F | reverse complement strand
TAATTACGGAAAAAGTAACTCGATAACTTTTGCATAACCACTTACTGACAGCTTAACAGATTCCAGACTTGGTCTGGCGTCCACCTGTGACCTCTTGAGATTAAAGACCGTCGAATGCCTGAGTTGGGCGGGAGATTTCATTATGGGTTCCAATAACAGCTCTGCCATCGGTACGTTGGGACGCTCTTGGCGAAAGTGGATAGCACCACAGCCACGATTGTCGGCTTCATTGACAATCTCAATGAAGCGCCGTGCTCTTTGCGCCTGTCCATGACCTATGACCAGGGCAAAGTGATGGTCAAACATGCTGAGATTGCCCAGAAGACGAGTGCAGCGATCTAAGCCGACCCGCATAGCCCATAGAAGTGGGGTTCCAATGAGACACCTATGGGCTGTTGAGGCAGTACCTGCGGAAGCGCACGGACCTGCCAGCCTGTAGCCAGGAAGGACTCGACGAGATCGCCGACTAACTGGATACACGATCATGCAAGACACTGGGGCGACGCTCACCGTTAGAAGTCTACGTCGAGGCGCTAGAAGGCCGAGAACTCTTCAATAACGTTGCACTTGGAGCTTAAAGCCGCCAAACTCCTCAGGGCAGGTGCGCTTGGTACCACCATAGTGTTCCCTGCAAATACCAGGCTTCGATGATTATGCCCCCTCCCCTGAGCTTCTTGTCCGCCACCTGACTGTGAGGTCAGCATTTTACCTTAGGCTCTATCTTCAAATTATCCCTCACAGAGGCTCTATTAGACTTTCCCTTAGAGAGTATCAGAAGCCTTAACCCAAAGCTTTCCTGAGCCCCTCAGAATCAGCTTCAGATCGATGTCAATCGAGTAGGAAGGGGAGTCGCCTCCCCTGTCCTCTCACACCA
>NZ_JABUZE010000089.1:0-3061 GCF_014897805.1 Halomonas sp. 3F2F | reverse complement strand
TGACGTGAAGTAGGTCAACTACGTCGTAGGATGAACGCTTACGTCGGTATCGTGTTCACAACATCGGTGACAGCCAACGGTGCGCTTCATGAATTCAGCGAGATGGCAGGCACTGCCGTTGCCCTGCACTTCTGCATTCAGAGCCTTATCGTCGGTGTAATAGGCACAGGGGCAGTGATAGCACTTGATGGAAGCAGCGCTTGGCCACTTATCGCCTATATTGGCGGCATGGCAGCGATGACGCTCGCTATGCTTATAGGACTAGCGCGATATAAACAGCAGAGGTAGGTTGATTCAATCAGCCCTAACACCAATGCAGGTTTGCGGTGATTCTCTCTAAAGTACTGCTTATCTTTTCAGGCCATTCGTTCCAAAATGAATGGCCTGAGCCGTTAGCTCGCCCACCATCACCGCCACTAGCTTTCTCACTTCGATTGTCACTTCGAGCGTGCCGATCATGATGGCGGGCACCTAGTCGGCGTGTGTCTTGTTAGTCGGCATAAGGTGCAACGCCCCCACCACCACCGAGCCCACCAGCAAGCCGATCACCGCAGAACACAGCGTATTGAAACTCCAGCCCAGCAAGCCACCCAAAGCACCGGTTGCCTCGGCAATGCCATGCTCGACATGGTGTACCCACGCATAGGGCGCGTTGAACCAACCCGTTCCATCGGCACCCAGGTTGGCCATCAGAATATGCCCACCCACCCAGAGCATGGCGACGGTACCCACCACCGAGATGGTCGCTAGCACTTTGGGCATCGCAGTCACCAGACCACGGCCCAGAGTCTGAATTGCCGAATTATTCCGCTGGGCGAGCTTCAGGCCGATATCATCCATCTTGACCAACAGCGCCACCACGCCATACACCAGCAGCGTGATAACAAACGCCACCACCACCAGACTCGCCATCTGTGACCAGAACCCCTGATGGGAGACAGTAGCCAGCGCGATCACCATAATTTCAGCAGACAGAATCAGGTCGGTGCGAACGGCACCACTGACGATCTTTTTCTCGGCTTCCGGCCCCTTCTCTACCGCTGGTTTGTCGTCGTCATGCTGACCGGATAGCTTATGCCAGACCTTCTCCGCGCCCTCAAAGGCCAGATAGGTGCCACCCACCATCAGGATGATCGGCAACAGCGCGGGCAAAAAGTAATTCAGCAGCAGCGCCACCGGCAGGATAAAGATAAGCTTATTGCGGATCGACCCCAGCGCGATCTGCTTCACAATCGCCAGCTCACGCTCCGCTGTCACCCCCTGCAAATACTGCGGCGTCACCGCCGTATCATCCACCACCACCCCGGCCGCCTTCGCCGTCGCACGCCCAGCGGCGGCACTCACATCGTCCAGTGATGCTGCGGTCAACTTCGCCAATGCGGCAATGTCATCCAGTAATCCTATCAAGCCGCCTATTGCCATGGGTGCTTCCTCCGTGAATAACAGGTGCAGATAGTAAAGCATACAGCGGGTGAGTTACCTTCAAAGTGCTTTGAGGCAAAGGCATTCACTTGCTATAGGTCGATTTTCATTGCAAGCGATACGGCCTCACTGACCAAGCCCACTATTTATACTGTGTGCCTTCATGAGCTTGCCCAAGTAACACCGTATAGCGTGTACTGCGCCCACCGCCGGGAAGCTTGGAAAGACAGCCTTTTTCCAGTAGCTCGGCCAAATCCCGCGTTGCGGTGGCTTTACTCACTTTGGCCAACGATTGGTACTTACGGGCATTGATGCCCTGCTCAAACTCCTCCCCCGCTGTATCCAATAAGCGGTTCAGCACCTTGATTTGCCGTTCATTCAGCACGGTGGTGGCATGGCGCTGCCAGAAGGTGGTTTTCATTAACACACGGTCGATTCTTAACAGCGCCTGCTCAAGTGCCTCTTTCAGCGTGTCCAGAAACCACAACAACCACGGCGTAATATCGAGACTGCCTTTCTGAGCGCTTTCGAGGTGATCGTAGTAGGCGTGGCGGCGCGCCATGATGGCCGCGCTCAAGGAATAGAAGCGAACGGATTGCCGCTCTGCTTGTGCAAGCGCGCGATCTGTCACCGCGCGGGTAACGCGCCCATTGCCATCATCAAAGGGATGCAAGGTAATCAACCATAGATGGGTTATGCCAGCGCGAACCAGCCTATCAAGCCCCAGAGGCGGATGGTTGAACCAAGTAATAAAGGCATCCAGCTCAGCCTCCAATTGCCCACGGGGCGGCGCTTCAAAATGGACGGTAGGCCGATCAAGTCGCCCTGAGACCACCTGCATGGGGTGATCACCACGCAACTCGCCCACACGTATCTGACTAATCAAGCCAGGGCCTTGCACAAACAGCATGGACTGCCAAAGGGACAGTCGCTCATGGGTAAGCGGCTCATCCAATTGGCGCGTGGATTGCAGCAATAGCTCAACCAGCGCCTCAGATTCCGGTGTTGTTCTGGCAGAGACACCGGCTTGCTCCAAGCCTAACTGCCGGGCAACAGAAGACCTCACGGAACCAACGTCCAAGCGCTCACCCTCGATTTCACTGGTACGAATCGCATTCTGGATCAGCGCATCCATCTCCACGTCCAGATCGGCCAGGCCGTGGACAGTCTCGGTTTTACCCAACACCCGGCCCTGCAGCAGCCGCACGGCATCCAACGTTGGCCGAAGAACGGACTCATCCCACTCAAAATGTGGCCAGTTGCGCTGTTCCCAGATATACATGAGCCGATTAACCGCCCTATTCAGATCATATTATGAGCCGATTATGGTTGATATTCGGCTCATAGGCTAGTATTGATAATAACTAAGAAATGGTTTTTTTCAGTCACAGCTGATCGTACGCTCATGACGGTGAAGTGATCCCTAAGCCCCCCTTATTAGCAGCATAGGGTGTGTAGAAACTAAGGCACTACATAAGTACATAAAATTCCTTTTAATTAGAAAACTAAAAAATTAAACGTACACCTCGAATTCCTCTAACATTATTTGAGGCGTAAGCTCTCTGACATTTTCATTATTAACAAAAAATATATTCATGAAATAAATTATATTATCCAAACTTAATGGGTGACGATAACC
>NZ_JABUZE010000090.1:0-11252 GCF_014897805.1 Halomonas sp. 3F2F | reverse complement strand
CCTGTTAAGGCGCTGCGCGCCATGCCTGGCGCACCACAAAAAAAACCGGCCTCGTAATGAGGCCGGTTCTATTTCTACTTACAGGGGTTACCTGCTAAGCATGGCATAAAGCCAGGCTTAGAAGTGGTAACGCGCGCCTGTCAGGTAGTATACTTCGTCGGTCAAGTCACCAAGGGTAACATCACGATTAACAGTCGGCGCATCGCCGTCAGCCAGCTCTAGGAAAACGTCGAAGTTGCTGGAAACGTTGTAGTAAGAACCAAACGCCCATGCATTGCTGTCGTCCACGCCACCGTCACGATCTACGTTGTAGTAGTCAGCAGTAAACGCCCAAGGACCAGTGGTGTAAGTACCACCCAGACCTACAGTGTCGTAGCCGCCGCCACGAACGTCGCTGTTTTCACGGCCTTCATAACCTAAACGAGCAGAGAACTGGTCATTGATGGCGTAAGAACCGATCAGGCCACCCATGATTTCACCATTGCCGCCGCCACGTACTACGTCGTCAACAAAACCAAGACCTACAGTAACCGGACCTTGCTCGTAACGCACACCACCTTGGGCAGCAATTACGCTATCAGGATCGTTGTTACCAGTCTCAACCTGGCCACGCGTGCTGTAGTGTTTCAACTGCAGGAAGGCTGTCCAGCCTTGAAGATCAGGCGTGTAGTAACCGATAGAGTCGCCACGTGATTGCTTCGGATGACCAGCGAACTCTAGACCACGATCGATGTAAACATCGAACGGCAGAGAGACAAACTGGTTGTAGAAGCTGTCGAAGTTACCAGCTTGAACAGTACCGTACTGCTTGCTCTGCAAGCCAAGGTAGCTTTGACGAATTTCAGTGAAGCCAGACTCGGTGTAACGCTCGTCACCTTTGAAGCGCCACTCTAAACGACCGAAAGCAGTCAGGTCAGAGTTAACTTCGTGGCTCATGCGCAGGCCAAGACGAGAGTAGACGTCTACGAATTCTGCGCCGTTGTCAATTTTTTGCTCAGCGTCGTTGTACTCAGGACCGCCACCAGCGATACCCATGGCGATACGGCCATAGACGTCGAGCTTGGTACCATCTTGGTCATAAACGGTAGCTGCTTGAGCGGCGGCAGAGGCACCCAGGGCGCCAATGATAGCAGTCGCTAAAAGTGTCTTTTTCATGATGTAGGTTCCTTAACTAGCTTACTGTTTCGATCGTTACCGCAAACTCATTTTGAAGTCTGCAGCTGGCTTGCGGGCCATGCTCTTTATGCCATCCTCCGGTTTTTCCCGGCGGTATGCGGCATGTCCTCAACTAAGCCTTGTTATAGTCCAATGCTCGCAGGTCAAACTCTATACTGGGATTCCAGTGAACGCAATAGAAAAAAACAGTGTTTCTTTACGATTTGTATTTTTTTAAGGAACCCACGGGCAACTGATTGGTCTCAGCGGCCTGTAAATTTTTGCTGAAGCCCTCTTAATTTATCCTCTAAGCTAAGTGGCTTTGTTGTTTCAAATGCTTCCGTCTTCTCACCTTCCCCTCTCTGCTCATGCGCCTTTACAGGCGTGGGGACAGCATCTTTTGGCGCTTGTCTCGATGTTTGTTGTGATGCCTGCCTTGATGATTGCTGCGGTTTTCGATGATCTAAAGACGGTGCTTGCTTTGATGCATTGCTGCCTGACTTATCTTTTCGACGATCGCTAGCATGTCGCGCCGCTTCTTTATCGACTTTACCTGCGGGATTGCCATCCAAGTCAATTCGCTCAGCACCTTCTCGCATGGATTTCACATAGCGCGGCAGGTTCACATAGTTAGCTAATGCTCGGCGTATCAATTTACCCGACCAGAGTTCTCGCTGGGCTAAATCTTGATGAATACCCACTTTCAGCGGTTTAGTATGGCCAGTGAAAAAAGCGTTCGGGTAGCGTTTATACCACTGGTTCAACAGCGCTTGAGGAGAAGGCGGCTGTGGCGCTGTTTCCGCGGCGGCGGCTTCGCTGATCACTTGTGAGTCGGAAGGCTTCACATCTGCCACCGACGGCTCAGCGGCAGATGCATCACACTGAGCCGGGCCTTGCAGCGGCTGCGAAGGTGGCTGAGTGTGCGGCACTTGGCTCGCCAACTGCCGTTTAAGCATTTCGTTCTCTTCACGCAACGCGTTCAGTGCGGCTTTGGTCTGCTCAAGGTGCGTTTCCAATGTTTCTAGCAGATCCAGTACTGGTGCGGCCATACCCCCTCCCTCTTTGCGCTGATCAGTCGGCGATCCGCTCATAGACTACAAAGTCGTATTGAGGCTGCCCTTCTGCTGGCTTGCCCGCGACACGCTGAACTTCCTGCCACTCTTCCATAGAGAGCTCGGGAAAAACAGCATCACCATCGACATCAATATCCACTTCAGTGATATAGAGACGCTGAGCATGAGGAAGCGCTTGTCGATAAATCTCCCCCCCTCCCATCACCATAATTTCTTCGGCGGCTTCAATGGTGGCTTGTTGGTCAGCCAATGCCAATGCTGCTGGTAGTTCATGACATATCCGCACGCCTTCGGCGGCAAAGTTTGTATCACGGGTTACTACAATATTGAGCCGATTGGGCAGTGGCTTACCTATTGATGCGTAGGTTTTGCGCCCCATCACAAGCGGCTTGGCTTGAGTCATGCGTTTGAAGAACTTTAGATCTTCAGGCAGGTACCAAGGCAACTTACCCTCGACCCCAATCACTCGGTTTTTGGCCATCGCCACAATCATCGCTATCGGCACCAGGGGGTCATAAGCATGTTGCTGCTGACTCATACTGCCACCTCCGCTTTAATATGGGGGTGCGATTCATACTCTTCGATGTTGATGTCGTCAAAGGTGAAATCGAACAAATTGGTTACCTGGGGGTTAAGCACCAAACGTGGCGGCGCTTTAGGCGTGCGGCTCAACTGCGACTGAGCCTGCTCCAGGTGATTGCTATAAAGATGGGCATCACCCAACGTATGCACAAACTCGCCAGGCTCCAGGCCAGTTACCTGCGCCACCATACTGAGCAGTAACGCATAGCTTGCAATATTAAACGGCACACCTAAGAAAATATCCGCACTGCGTTGGTAAAGCTGACACGAGAGACGCCCATTGGCCACATAAAATTGGAACAAACAGTGGCAAGGCGGCAATTTCATTTCATCAACTTGACCTGGATTCCAGGCTGAAACAATCAGTCGCCGTGACTGAGGCGTCGTACGAATCTGCTCCAACACCTTAGCAATCTGGTCGACACTACCGCCACTGGGGCTCGGCCAACTGCGCCACTGATAACCATAGACCGGACCAAGATTACCGTTTTCATCGGCCCACTCGTCCCAGATGCGTACGCCATGCTCTTTGAGATACCCGATATTGGTATCACCTTTAAGAAACCACAGCAGCTCATGAATAATAGAGCGCAGGTGCAGCTTTTTTGTGGTTAGCAGCGGAAAACCACGGGAGAGGTCGAAACGCATTTGATGACCAAACACTGAGCGTGTACCAACACCAGTGCGATCATTCCGATCAACGCCTTGCTCCATCACGGTGCGCATTAGGTCGAGATACGGCTGTTCTAGCGCTTCTTTCGGCATGGGCGTTATTGCAGTCACGGAAATTCCAGATTAAAAATCAATTTGGGTAGATATTCTATACGCGTAAGCATCAGGCAGCCAGAAGCATTCCTGCCACTCACTCTTCACTCTTCACAACTTGGCATCAATAGGTTGATTACGCGACCAGGCGATAAAAACGAGGCCTAACGCGATCATCGGAAGCGTGAGCAGCATTCCCATGGTGAACCAGCCAAAGGCGAGGTAGCCAATGTGGGCATCCGGCATACGTACAAATTCAACCATAAAGCGGAAAACGCCGTAGCCTAACAGGAACAAACCCGAGACCAGCCCTCTGGCGCGCGGCTTGGCAGATACCCACCACAGAATGGCAAACAGCACGACACCCTCCAGAAAGGCTTCGTAAAGCGCTGAAGGGTGGCGCGGCTCTGGCCCCATACCAGGAAATGGCATGCCCCACGGTAGTGACGTTACCCCGCCCGGCAACTCATGATTGATAAAATTACCAATTCGCCCAGCGCCTAAACCAATGGGTACCAACGGGGCGATGAAGTCGGCGAGGGTGAAAAACGCCAGTTGTTTACGACGTGCAAATAGCCATGCCGCAAGCAGCACCCCTAATAAACCGCCATGGAAACTCATGCCGCCATCCCATACGCGGAACACCCATAGCGGGTCAGCCGTCCACTGCCCTAGGCCGTAAAACAGTGCGTACCCTAATCGCCCCCCCACCACCACACCAATGGCGCAGTAAAAAAGCAAATCACCGATATCATCTTTTGTAAGCCCAATACGTGGTGCCCGCTTGCATCCTAGCCACCATGCCGCCACAAACCCCACCACATACATTAAGCCGTACCAATGAACCTGCAGCGGGCCAAGTGAAATCGCTACCGGATCGATCGTTGGATAATTAATCATCGAGAATCTCTAAAGCAAACAGAAAGAGAACAGCAGTGTGGCATCAGTGAATTACGCCAATATGAAGCGCAAACCCACCACGGCCAACAGCGTTGCAAATGAAAACCTAAGCACGTTGGCAGGGAGAATATGGGCCAAGCGTACGCCAAGCCGCGCAAAGGGAACGCTTGTTAGCACAATTCCAATAAAGGCTGGCCAAAGGATAAAGCCTGTCGCCCACTGGGGAAGAAGCGGATTCCCCCACCCTACAACAATAAACGTTAACGCCCCAACCGCCGCTATTGGTAAGCCACACGCCGCAGAGGTTCCCACCGCTTGGGTCATGCTTGCACCACACCGTGAAAGCCAAGGCACTGTCATTGTGCCTCCTCCGATACCAAACAGTGCTGATATGGCCCCCACTACGCCGCCGGCAATGGTCATCGAAACTTTTCCCGGTGGCGTACTGCCTGGCTTTGGCGAAAGGCCAACAATCATTTTGGTTGCCAACAGCAATACGAACACCCCGAATAATGTTCCCAAAACGGTGCCAGAAAGGTTGCCAGCAATAAATACCCCCCCGATGGCTCCCAACATAAGTCCGGGCAACAACGCCATGAACCATGGCTTATGAATACTGCCTTTCCGGTAGTGCCCTAATGCTGACGAAGCCCCTGTGATTACAATTGTTGCCAGGGAGGTGCCTACCGCAAGATGCATGATGATGTCAGGAGCAACCCCTTGCAGGCCAAATGCAAAGACAAGCGCAGGCACAATGATTAAACCGCCCCCTACTCCAAACAAACCAGCCATGGTGCCTGCCACTGCGCCTAGCAACAAATACCCTGCCAAAATACTCAATATTGTCATTTATTTTGCACCTGACTATTCGCGGCAGGAACCCATTTGCTAATCATGCTGAGCAGTGTTTCAGGTTTATAGGGCTTGGCTAGTACGTCATCCATTCCTGCGGCGTTATAAGCGCCATGACCAGCATTATCAACGTTCGCGGTGAGAGCAATCAAAACACTGCGCCGCTGACTGCCACTATGACGCTCAAAGTTTCGCCAGCGGCGTGCGGCTTCTAGCCCGTCTAAGGTTGGCATAAAAATATCCATAAACACGAGATCATAAAAAACCGTTTGCTGGCAGTCTAAAGCCTGCTCACCACTACTGACGCCGTCTACATGAAACCCCTGGGTTTCGAGCATTTGGCGCGCAAGCATTAAATTAACAGGGCCATCGTCAACTACCAAGATACGTAGTTTGCGCTCAGAAGCTGGAAGCGGCTGCTCATAAGCATCTGTTTCATTAGCACTTTGCTGAACAAAATTAGTAAGCAGTGCGCGTATATCCGCGAGTCGCTCTCGCACGTGAGTAATATTCTTGTGACATGTTTCTGAATTATCCATCTGTAACATATCGCTCAAATGATCAAACAGATTGTCGGCTTCGCGCTGAAGTAACGTTAGATAACCAGACTTCAAGCGTGACTCTTCCCGCGCACGGTCGCGTCCAGCAATGAGGTGCTTCAACTGTTTTTGCTGGTGATGAAGGTCATCAAGCAAGGTTTGATCGGGTCGGAATGGCCCGCTTGAAGAAGCTAGGTGCTGGACATCCTCACCTGCACGAATGACGTCTGCTAACAGCTGATTGACCATTGCTAAGCGCTTAAGTGGTAGCTCCTCACCGATACCTTTCGCCTTTGAAGGAGCCTGCCCCGCTTTTCGATTAACCAATGTGGCGGCATGGCGCTCTAACTCAGCCAACTCTTGCATGAAACGGGTGTCTTTTTGCTTTGCGCGACTCTTAACCAGCATCAAAAAAACACCGACGTTCAAACAGCTGCCTAGTAGCAACGCGAGGGTCAACCACAGAGTGGTACTCCACGATGTTTGGCTGGGGGAGAGCCCCCAGACCACCAGCCCTACCAGCACACAAAGCAGTACCAAGGCCGCCTGAATGAGTAAAAGAGGCCACAGAACAGGCCAGACAATCGCATTCCAGAAGTGCTCTCGCTGATAGCATTGCATAGTGTGTGCGCCTTCCTAGGTGGCTTTTTAAACATTTCGCCTTAACATGTTGGCAGTCATAGCATGGCTGAGCATATTTATATTAATGTTAAGTGTATGTCTACGCCTCAATACTGCCATGCCACACTGACTGATTGAGGTCCTGTTACTATTCGTGAGCCTTACTTATGTGTTTAATCACCTTCTCTTGGTCCCCTGGCTCGTCAATACCATTACGCTTGGCAGGCAACCGAGATGAATTCCATCAGCGGCCTACTGCACCTCTTGCTCACTGGGGAGAACACACCGCCTTACTGGGAGGGCGCGACTTGGAAGCCGGGGGTACGTGGCTAGCCGCCAATTCACAAGGCGTTGTTGCAGCGCTGACCAATGTGCGTGACCCCGACCTGGCGACACCCACTAACGCGCCGAGCCGAGGCGAACTTGTTGCTAGCGTTTTACAAAGTGACGATGTGGAAGCATGGCTTAAAACACAGGAGCGCACGACCGCACATCGTTATGCCGGATTTAATCTTTTGGTTGCGACACAACACCGCATGTGGCACCTGCACCGTGGCCGTCATGGGGTAGCGCTTAATAGCGTGCCCCCGGGAGTACATGGCTTGTCAAATGCAACCCTGAATACCCCCTGGCCAAAATTAAATCTGGTTCGCGCCGCCTTGTTAAATAGTAATGACGAACAGTGGCAGGCCGCGACGCAATTTGCGCTGCATAACCCTCAAACCGCACCTGATGAGCAGCTACCCGATACGGGTGTCGGCTTAACGCTGGAGCGCCAGCTCTCCTCCGCATTTATTGTTGGCGAACACTACGGCACTCGTGCAACCACTTGGCTAACGCTAAACAACCGGGGAGAAGTGGAGATAACCGAACAGCGGTTTGGACCACTCGGTCGTTTTGAGGGAGAAACCACATTGATAGCACCACGCCCCCAGTCTCTATACCAGCCCCAGCACTAATCTCGCGGCGGCATTAAGTGTGAAAGCTGCCACTCATCCATACGCTGATTAAGATGCTCATGTACTAATGCTGGAGTATCCAGGTCCATGATCTCTTTAAGCAGCGTTTGTGCATCGTGCATCGGCACTCGGCGGATAGCGGCCCGCACTCTAGGCAGACTAGGAGCATTCATAGACAGGCTGGTGAATCCCATGGCCATTAGTAGCAGCGCACCAGCAGGGTCACCCGCTAATTCCCCGCAAAGCGATATAGGCTTTTCTAGCCGAGTGGCATCCTGGGCGAGTTCTTGCAGCGCCCCCAGCAGCGCCGGGTGCAACGCATCGTACAGGCTAGATACGCGAGGATTGTTACGATCCACCGCTAGCAAATATTGCGTAAGGTCGTTACTACCCACCGAGAAGAAATCGACCCGCTTCGCCAGCGCATCCATTTGATAAATAGTGGCAGGTACCTCAATCATAACGCCCACTTTAGGCCGTTTGACGTCAATACCTTCTTCGCCTAACTCTAAAATGGCACGATCCAGCAGACGAATCGCTTCATCCACCTCTTCCACATTGGTAATCATCGGGAAGAGCACATAGAGATTATTCAAGTCATGCGATGCTTTCAGCATCGCACGCAGCTGTACCATCAATACTTCTGGGTGATCGAGGGTTACCCGCATTCCCCGCCAACCCAAGAATGGATTAGCTTCCTCAATGGGAAAATAGGGAAGGTCTTTATCGCCACCGATATCCAGCGTTCGCATGACTACCGGTAGTGGCGCAAAGCCCTCTAACTGCTCTCGGTACATACGCATTTGTTCTTTCTCACCGGGGAAGCGCTCAGTAATCATAAACGGCACTTCGGTGCGGTATAGGCCTACGCCGCCGATTCGGCTTTTCAGCAATGCTGAGGCATCAACCGCCAGCCCGGTATTTACCATCAGCGGCATGGCATGGCCATCCGGTGTTTCGCTGGGCAGGTCTTGTTCGTGCTCCAGCAACTCACTCAGTGCTGCTTCTTCAGCAATCAAGCTTTCGTAGCGAGTTCTTAGCTCTGGCGCTGGCCGCACAAACAATCGCCCTCGGTGGCCATCAATCACTACCGGGGCGCCATTTAAGCGCGGCAGCGGGAGATCCATCATCCCAAGCACCGTCGGAATCCCCATAGCCCGAGCAACAATAGCAACATGCGAGGTACTCGAACCACGTACGGATACCAAGCCCTTTAGCTTGTCCCTTGGCACCTCTCCCAACATGGCAACGCTGATTTCATCACCTACTAAAATGGCGTTTTCTGGGTAGGTTTCTGGGGTCGAAGGCGTGTCTTCTTGCAGATGAGCCAACACACGACGACCAAGATCGCGAATATCCGCCGCACGCTCACGTAAATAATCGTCGTCTACGCGTTCAAGGTATTGCACATGGCGGCGCACGACATCGGCTAACGCACCAGGTGCCCACTGCCCTTCACGAATACGCTTTTCCACTTCTTCAGAGAGCGCCGCTTCGCCAAGCATTTGCTGGTAAACGTCGAATAACGCCAGCTCTTGGGAAGAAATACGGTTAACCAAGCGCTCTGCCGCTGCGCGGATTTCATCGCGTGTTTTGCCAATGGCTTCTTTTAGCCGTGCGACTTCATAGTCTTGATCGCTGGGAATAAGGTCAGGCACGCTGTTTAGGTCAGCGGGCGGCGTAATCACTACCGCTTCCCCCATCGCCATTCCTGGAGAAGCCGCCACGCCTTTAAACATAGCTTGGCCACCCGGCAGCGCAGGGCGAGCAAGGTTACCGGTAGCGAGTGCGTGAGCCAGCACACCTGCCAACTGAGCAGCCATAGTGACCAGAAAAGCTTCATCTTCGTCGTCGTACTGACGTTTTTCAGCTTGCTGTACGACCAAAACGCCCAGCATGAGGCGCTGATGGATAATCGGCACCCCTAAGAAGCTTGAGTAACGCTCTTCGCCAGTTGCTTCAAAATAACGAAAGTGAGGGTGGCTTTGCGCATCTTCTAAATTAAGCGGTTCGCTGCGCTTAGCCACTAGACCTACCAAACCTTCGCCTAGCGGTAGCACAACGCGGCCTACCGCTTGCGTGCGAAGGCCAATCGTCTCCATCAATACAAGCGACTCGAGCTCCTTATCGTATAAATAGAAGGAGCACACATCCGTCTGCATGGCCTTTCGTATGCGGCGTACCATCGTTGACAGCGCGGCGTCGAGGTTCCGTGCGCCATTCACTTCTTGAATAACGCGTCGCAGCACCTCAAGCATGGACGTTTTCCTATTCACTATTATTTGCCTCGCTGAGGGATTTTCGGCCAACTGTCACTATGTCCTTCGAAGCGTCGCCTTTGAACTGTTTCTTTTGAACAGTTTACCTAGAACAGCTTCCTAGAACAGTGGAGCGCACGTTATCCATCGTGATCTTGTTGCGCCAAGCGCTGAACGCGAGGAGAGAGCTCCCGTAGCGCGCGCCGATATACCTCTCGTTTGAACGGCACCACTTGCCCCAGTGGATACCAGTAACTTACCCACCGCCAACCATCGAACTCGGGTTTAGGCGTTGCCGTCATACAGATTCGGTTTTCTTGGCAGCGAATCTTGAGTAAAAACCACTTCTGCTTCTGGCCGATACAAACCGGCCGCGAGTGGGTGCGAATCATGCGTCGTGGCAGACGGTAGCGCAGCCATCCCCGGGTACAGGCGACAATATCGACATCATCGGCGGTTAGACCGATCTCCTCAAAAAGCTCACGAAAAAGCGCTTGATGTGGTGTTTCGTTTGCCTTGATGCCTCCCTGGGGAAACTGCCACGCGTTTTGCCCTACACGACGCGCCCAAAGCAGCTGCCCCTGGCTGTTGGCAATAATGATGCCAACATTGGGGCGAAAGCCGTCAGCGTCGATCACGGACATCACCTTATAAATTTTCAGTTGTCCCCATTTTTCCACAAGGGAGACAAGCGTATCAATACAATATCACCCTAAGTGGTTAAACCATGGTGACTCTGCGATAATCCGCCGCTTTGCAAACCGTTACTGACGTTCAGTACTGAGCTAACGAGCAGCACAATTAACCAACACCATAAGGGGAGCGCCGTGAGTCTGGCCATTTTCGATCTGGATAATACGCTGATATCCATCGACAGCGATCATGCCTGGGGCGAGTTTTTGCTCGAACAGGGGGCAGTTGACCCAGTTGCCTACCGCGAGGCCAATGAGCGCTTTATGGCGGATTACAATGCGGGCACGTTAGACATGGCGGCTTTTTTGGAAATGGCATTGAAGCCACTGGCTGAAAATACGCCGGAACAGTTAGCCGCTTGGCATCAGCAGTTTATGGTCAGCAAAATCGAGCCGAATATCTTGCCTAAAGCAGAAGAGCTGCTGGCTCGGCACCGCACGAAAGGCGATACGTTACTGATCATCACCGCCACTAATCGCTTTATTACTGCCCCCATCGCTAATCGTTTGGGCGTGGACGACTTGATTGCAGTTGACCCAGAAATAGTAGACGGCCGCTATACCGGCCGAGTAGCGGGCACACCCAGCTACCGCGAAGGCAAAGTGACTCGCTTAAAGCAATGGCTTGAGGGCCAAGAGTTCACCATGGATGGCGCATGGTTTTACAGCGACTCTCACAACGACCTTCCCTTACTTGAACAGGTAGAACACCCGGTTGCCGTCGACCCCGATGATACCCTGCGCAAGGTGGCCGAAGAACGCCAATGGCGCATTATGAGCCTGCGAGATTGAGCCAGCGGGTGCGCTGACGCTTACACAATGGGATGGACTCCTCCTCACCCTACTCCGGCGTCAG
>NZ_JABUZE010000091.1:0-19349 GCF_014897805.1 Halomonas sp. 3F2F | reverse complement strand
ATTTTAGCGGGGTGGCAGAACGTCGCGGAATGGACGCTTACGATCTACTTTCACTGAGAGTGGAACGGCATAGCAGAAAAGAGCTTTGAAAATAATACTGGTCTCGCACCACCACTGCATCCCACGGCTGGTGGTGATGCCTTTGCAGTAGACAAACAGGATGGCCGGATCGTAGGCCAGCCGACCCGTCGTATCGCTGCGGTACTGGGGATGGAAAACTGACAAGTCAAGCTTGTGCTCGATCAGGTAGTGCACAGCATGTTCAAAGGTGCCTGACTGAAGCTGATCGTGGTAGTTGATCACCACCATGGCGTTCTGATCGTAGTTATAAGCCTTGAAGCGCGGCATGCTGACCACTCCTCGTCTATTTATCCCGATCCTACCAAAACTTAGCTGTCAGAGGGGTTTTTCTACAGGCTCAACTCCAATGATAAGCGGCGCCCGACTAAGGTGTCCGGTGAAGACCGAAGGTCGGAGCGTACTTAATTGACTGGTTATGAGCACCTCCAATTCAACTCAAGCATGACCGCTTGAGTTCCAACGCCCGCTTTGCAATGCGTTGATTCCCAGACGCATCTGACTGTAAGCCCATATATTCAGTTATTTCAGACAAATATCGGGCTATTGGCTCCGGCTCACTGTGATCTAAACAGAGCTGAAAAACCACAGGCAGGTAGGAGCAATATTCGTCTCGACCTCCTTCCATTGATGAAACCCCGATTGGATCCCAATCGAAGAACAAAAGCTCGTCGAGAGACATCATCATCTTCAATAAAAAATTGAAGAATACCTACCTGAGGAAATTCTGCCAGATTTGGTAGCTCCTCGAAGTTTAGCTGAGCAAGAAGAATTAGCTTTTCTCCAGACTTCGATTCTGGATATTCCATGTTTGTCGGCCAGTAAGGTTTCCCTCCAAACTTGCTACTCCATATATTTTCTGCGTTTTCCGCTTTTGGCAGAAGCTTAATAATAGGGAGTGAAAACTGTTCTAATTCAGAGCGAATCTTTTTTCCTTCCACTTCAACATCCATTATCTACTCCTCTTAAATAGATACCTATACGACATATGACTTGAAAGCTAACGAGACTGTAGAAAAACCCGATTTCGAGCCGTTTCCGCCGCCTATCATCCTAATTTATTTACTCAGCAAGTTATCTTCCTGAGTCATCCTAATATCAGCACCCAGCCATTTGAGCATCCACCTTAAGCGAGTTGAAGACAATTTTTTGCTCTTGCAAATCAACTTATAAAATCGATGTATCCATGCAGTATATTTGCAACCGAAAACTCACCTTTGTACTTTTTATGAAATTCAGCTCTTAGGCTCTGAACGATGCCAACAAGATTTTGATAAGTTTTCTGGATTTCTCCACTCGCGAAAGCCTTTTTGTAGGCTGGTATCCAAGTATTTAGGCTTACATCTGACATTTTCCGTGCCCTCTGAATTCTACTGGCACATAACGTAGAGCTTTGCGGCAATTTTGTAGCCACGAAGCGGTGGAGAAATTGCCCGACAAATGCGACTGGCTATACGGTTTAGCCATCAGTCAGCTTCCGTCACTTGATAGTGCCTTTCGACATTCGATGCGACCCTACCCCAGCCGGACAACTTTACGCGTTGCTGATGCGCTTCGAATGCAGCCCGGTCAATAAACTCTTCGTAAACATAAAAAACGTTCTCAGCATCCGGGCTCTGGGTAACCTCAAAACGCAAGCAACCGTTCTCACGGCGTGTCAGCGCGATATGGCCGGAGAGCTCATCCATAATCGTTGCTAGGTCAGTGTCAGATACAACGATATGGCCTTCCAGAATGATTTTAGACATCCAACCACCTAAAGCCGTACGACGCGGAGCACAGCAGCGGCGGCCGGGGACGCCCAGCGGCTGTAAGCCCCGTACTGCTGCGAACTGTTATGGTCAGAAGGTTGTATCCGCAACGGCGTACATTTTCCATCCATCGACTGTTTTCGTGAAAGCATAAAAGCCATGAACACTCTCAATTCTTGAGCCATCTTTTCTGCATCTGACTGCAGAGGCAACTGCATGGGCTTCACTATCATTGACAGCTGTAACCTCAAATTTCCAATCGACAGAATGATCCCACCCCTTATCCTCTTTAAGGCTTTTGGGGTCTATAGGATAGGAATCACACATTGTCACCGAGCCATTTTTTATGTACGCAATTGGATACTTAACTATCTTATCGATTAGCGTAACGTCGTTACTCTTAAATCCAGCAACATAGTTTTCCATGTAAGTGTCATGCACTTCAGATCGTAACTCTTCGAATGACATAGCACCTCCTCAATATGAGTCATAACGCCTAAACACCCGTCTAAGGGGCTAGCAACGCACTGCTAACAAATACAACAACCGTATCCACTTCGGTGCAACGTGACTGGAAGCGCCGTGCGTTAACAACTCCTCTTAAGCCGTTGATTATGCCCAAAGTACTCGCTTCATTAGCTGCGCACTATCACCATAGCTTTTACACACTGCTTGTTCTAATGGTGTAAAACCTTGTTTTCGCCAAAACTGCATTGAGTTCTGAACAGACACTAGCCGAATTTCTCTGTAGCCTGAGACAATGGCAACGTTCACTAAATGCGCCATCATTTTTGAGCCAATACCTTTGCCAAACGAATTACTCGATACAGCTAAATCGTGGAGAAACAAAATTGATCCTTCTATCCCTTTTGGCAGCTTGTTGAACAATTTCGGTGGCGCCTTACTGTTCCACGAATGCGCTAACGCATACCCTACTAGTTGTTCATCATCTCTATAAATAAAACAACTACCTGGCGATCTCAGCCACTTATCCTGCAACACCTCTAGGCTCTCTGGTTCAACCAAATGGTAAACTTCTGCTTGCAGTTTCAATATCTCAGGCCAAGTTGTTTCCACGATAGATTCTATTGACATGCTCTGACCTAACATACGTTGGGCATAACAGCGTGTTCTAGCTCATTAGTCCAGGAATACGCACGTGATGACGTCACTCAAGTACGGTTTAGTGCTACCGCAACCCTTTCGGTTAGTTAAAAAAAGGCACGCTACCGCCCCGGTACAACTGTGCTGCGTTAACACGCCCCGCTGGCGACCGTCTGTGTTTTTCTTGTCTGATATTACGTTAAGCAAACTATCTATTTTTGACATTACTCAGTTTTCTTCGGTATGGCAAAGTCCTTTCGCGGGTGCCTCATTCACTCGTTCCTCGCGATATTCGTTACCGCTCGCTACAAGTTGCTTTGACTGGTTATAACGGCACGGCTAGTGTTGGCGGCATTATCATCGCGCGCTGAAGCGCCCTCCCACAATAATTCGAGGTCTATGGGCAGCAGCACGCACCGCACTACATGAATGCACTTATTGGTACGTTTATGCGAAGTTTCCCGCGCCTTCTGCTAGCCAATTGTTGAAAAGCCTATTAGCCTGCTAACTCAACCAGCAAGGGATTGAGATGCAAGAGACAACGATGCGGCAGCGGGTGGCGGGTGTTTTGATTCTGCTTGGGCTGTTCGCTCAAATTATTGGCTTTATCGGCGTGATACCAACGGCGCAGGCAGTGAGCTATGTGCTGTGGGCAGCGGTGGCGCTGCTGTGGCGGGATATTCCACGCCGTTCGCGCATTCAGGCGGGGGTATTGATTACCCTTGGGGTGCTGATGCTGGTGGTGGCGCGGGTGATGTATGGCGCCAATGTCAATTGGCCTGCCATGCTTCAGGGCAATGTGTTTGTGGCCACGATGCTGGTAGGCGTTAGCTTTATTTCGTTGATTGGCACCCAGGGTAATAAGCGCCCACCGGGCAAACGGGTGACCGGTGCAGATGGCGTGCTGCGCACGTGGCTGGGGGTGCACTTTCTCGGCACTATTCTGAATCTTTCGACGATTTTTATGGTGGGCGACCGCTTAGCTAGGCGCTCTCCGTTAACCATGCCCCAGCTGTTGGCCTTAAATCGTGGGCTTTCAAGTGCGGCATTGTGGTCGCCCTTCTTTGCCTCTATGGCGGTGGTGATTGCCTTGGCGCCCGACGTTCAGTACGGCCAGATTGCGCTGATTGGGTTTCCGTTGGCGATGCTATCGGGGCTATTAACCACCCTAGAGTTGAGGCGTCGGTTTGATTTAACCGAGGTCGACGGCTTTTCACTTTCGCCACGCAGCCTGTTAATGCCGGCGAGCATGGCAGCACTGGTGATGCTGTTTCATTTTTGGCTGACGCCGTCGCTCACTATTGTCAGTATTATTACCTTTTTACTGCCAGTGGTAGCGGTGCTGAGCAACCTACGGGAAGGCACCCGCTTTACCCTGCGGCGCATTCGCCAACACACCACCACACGGCTACCCGCCATGCGCGGGGAAATTTCGCTGTTTTTAGCGGCGGGCTTATTAACGCTGGGGCTTTCTACCCTGGTTGCAGCCGCAGCAGGTGACGAATGGACGCTGTTTGCTACCTTTGGCATGTGGCAAGCCATGGTGAGCTTTGCGGCGATTACGCTGAGTGCGCTGGCGGGGTTACACCCGATCATTGGCGTTTCCGTGCTGGCATCTATTTTGAATCTAGCAAGCGGTGAGCAAACGCTGTTTGCCTTTGTTGCCCTGAGCGCCTGGGCGGTAGGCACCAGCGTTGGGCCGTTATCTGGCATTAACCTTTCGCTGCAGGGGCGCTACGGAATTAGCGGCTACCGCATGATGAAAAATAATTTTCTGTATGCCGCCATGATGAGCCTGCTCTCGCTGGGTGCGATCGCAGGCCTGAGCATCTGGGTCAATTAAGTGATGAGTGCGCTAGCCACTTAGGTTTCGACGATTTTACTGGGAAAGCGGTAGAAATAGCGGTGGCCACACTGGTGACATGGTTCCAGGCGCGAGACGCTTTCTAGCATCACCTGGGCATCGCAGTGTACGCACGCCATCAGGCCCGGCGCGGCGACCTCACCTTCGCAGTAGTCGGCGCGGGCGGCTTCCAGGTCATCTTCGAAGCGTTCGCGCTCCACCACGCTGCGGTCGGCGATTGAAAGCAGCGATTCCGCCACACGCCGTGAAAGGCTGTCGATATCAATGCCCAACCAGCTAGCAACCTGCTTACCGGTATCCGCCATGTAGTAGCGCATATCTTTCAGGTCACGCTCTACCCAGGCACGCAGCAGGGCTAGCTCATCTTTGGTGTACTCTTCCAGCTCCGCTTCAAAGGCAACGGCGTCGTCCAAATCCTTTTGTAGATTATCCCAGGTAAGATCGTTGGCCCCGTCCTGCATGCGTTCTAGCAGGCGCTCGTAGCCTTCGCGCAAACGGTGATCGTTATGTTGTTCCATGGTACCTCTCCTTTTGTCGACCCAAGGTGCGGCCTATCATCGGCTAACCGTTCAAGGATACACCTGCATAGGATACAATCGACGTTACTTATCTGACAGCCGTCATCCATTATTCACTTTGCGCCCTTTTTGGGCGAATTACCCCAAGGCATTGAAAACACCGATGGACGCACATTACAGCCCCCGTGAGATTGAACGTGACGCTCAGCAGTACTGGGATAAACACCAGTGCTTCAAAGCAGTAGAAGACGCTAACCGCGAAAAGTTCTACTGCCTATCCATGTTCCCCTACCCCAGCGGCAAGCTGCATATGGGTCACGTGCGTAACTACACTATCGGCGACGTTGTGTCCCGTTTCCAGCGCATGCAGGGTAAAAATGTCATGCAGCCCATGGGCTGGGATGCGTTCGGTATGCCTGCGGAAAATGCCGCGATTCAAAACCAGGTGCCGCCCGCGAAGTGGACCTATCAAAACATTGATTACATGCGTAACCAGTTGAAGGCACTTGGCTTTGCCTACGACTGGAGCCGCGAATTCGCTACCTGCGATACCAGCTATTACCGCTGGGAGCAGTGGTTCTTTACCAAGCTGGTCGAAAAAGGCTTGGTCTATAAGAAAATGTCCACGGTGAACTGGGACCCGGTTGACCAAACGGTACTGGCTAACGAGCAGGTAATTGACGGCTGCGGCTGGCGTTCTGGTGCACCGGTAGAGCGTAAAGAGATCCCGCTGTGGTTCTTGAAAATTACCGACTACGCCGATGAGCTGCTGGCAGATCTTGATAATGTCGAGTGGCCTGAACAGGTCAAAACCATGCAGCGCAACTGGATTGGTAAATCCCGCGGCGTTGAGATGACCTTTGATATTCAGGCGGAAGACGGTAGCGCTTGCGAGCCGCTGGCGGTGTATACCACCCGCCCGGATACGCTGCTGGGTGTCACCTACGTGGCCGTCGCCGCTGGTCACCCCCTGGCTAAGCAGGCTGCCGCGCAAAACAGCGAACTGGCGGCATTTTGTGACGAGTGCGCCAAAGGTGGCACGTCGGAAGCCGAAATGGCCACCAAAGAAAAGCTGGGCATGCTCACCGGGCACAAAGCCATTCACCCGCTCACCGGTGATGAAGTGCCGGTGTTTGTGGCCAACTTCGTATTAATGGAGTTTGGCACCGGTGCGGTGATGGCGGTACCCGCCCACGACCAGCGCGACTGGGAATTTGCGACCAAGTACGGCGTAGAACTCAAGCCCGTGGTGGCCGATGCCAACGGCAACCAGCCGGATATTTCCGAAGGTGCTTATGTTGAGCACGGCTCGCTGATTAACTCAGGCGAATTCGATGGCCTGGAATTCCAGGCGGCGTTTGATGCGATTGCCGCGAAGCTTACTGAACTTGGCCGTGGTGAAGTAAAAACCAATTACCGCCTGCGTGACTGGGGGATTGCTCGCCAGCGTTATTGGGGGGCGCCAATTCCTGTGAAATACGGCCCGGAAGGCCAAACCGTGCCACTCTCTGATGATGAACTGCCGGTAGCGCTACCCATGGAAGTCACCGTGGATGCTTCCGGCTCGCCGCTGAAGAAGATGCCCGAGTTTTCTGAGCTAGGCGATGGTTGGGTGCGCGAAACCGATACCTTCGATACCTTTATGGAATCGTCCTGGTACTTCGCCCGCTTCTGCTGCGCGGATAACCACGAAGCCATGCTGGACGAGCGCGCCAATTACTGGCTGCCCGTTGACCTGTATATCGGCGGTATCGAACACGCGATTCTGCATCTGCTTTACGCTCGCTTCTTCCATAAACTGCTGCGCGATTTCGGCATGTTGGATTCCGATGAGCCGTTCCAGCAACTGCTCACCCAGGGCATGGTCATCGCGGAAACCTTCTACCGATTTAAAGATAACGGTGGTAAAGAGTGGTTCAACCCCGCTGATGTAGAAGTCAAACGCGATGAGAAAGGTCGTCCGTTAAGCGCTGTTCTGATCAGCGACGGCCTGCCGGTAGAGATGGGCGGCATCGAGAAGATGTCAAAATCGAAAAACAACGGTGTTGATCCTCAGTCGATGATCGACAAGTTTGGTGCCGATACCGTCCGCCTGTTTATGATGTTTGCCGCACCGCCCGAGCAGTCGTTGGAGTGGTCGGATTCCGGTGTTGAAGGTGCGCACCGCTTCTTGAAACGGATTTGGCGTCAGGTGACCGAGCACCTTGCGGCTGGTACACCGGGCGAATTGACGGTTGATGCGTTAAACGACGACCAAAAAGCACTGCGTCGTAAGACCCACGAGACAATCAAGAAAGCCAGTGATGATATTGGCCGCCGCACTACCTTTAATACCGCCATTGCCGCGGTAATGGAACTCTCTAACGCAGTGGCCAAGTTCGACGATACGTCCGAGCTAGGCCTAGCGGTCAGTCGCGAAGCGCTTGAGGCATGTGTGCTGCTGCTGGCACCCATTACACCGCACCTGTGCCATACGCTGTGGCAACAATTAGGCTATGACCAGCCCGCCATTGAAGCTCAGTGGCCGAAGGTGGATGAAGCCGCGCTCACCCGCGATAGTATCGAACTAGTCGTGCAAGTGAACGGAAAACTGCGCGCGCGCCTAGAAGCCCCGGCCAGCGCAGATAAAGCCGCCATCGAGCAACTGGCGATGGAGAACGAAAACGTCCAGCGCCATCTGGAAGGTAAAACGGTTCGTAAAGTCATCGTTGTACCCGGCAAGCTGGTTAACATTGTGGTGAGTGGATGAAACCATCCCAACACGTTACACGCCGTCGTTTCCTCGCTACCAGCATCGCCGCCTCAGCGGCGGTGTTGCTCAGTGGCTGCGGGTTTCGCTTGCGCGGTTCAGGTTCGATGCCGCGCCTGCCTGCTCTGTCACTAGAGGGCGACGACAAAAGCGCCTTGGCCCAACAGCTACGCATCCGGTTACTACAGCAAAGCAGCGAGGTTTCTGATGGCGCTCCCTGGCGGGTCACGCTGGGCTCACCGACGCTTCGCCAACGCCGTATTGGCAGCGAAGGGCGTGCCAGCCAAGAACATGAGCTAACGCTAAGCACGTCTCTCTCCGTACAGCAGCGAGAGGACAATGCTTATGTGCTTAATAATGCAACGATAACGACCGATACACGCATTCGGGTCAGCGATGATGATCTGCTCAATCGCGAAACCCTCTTTCAAGAAGCGGAACAAACGCTAACGCGACAACTGGCTGAGCGCATTGTCGAAAGACTGGCGAACCTTGAGGCCATTCAGTGAAGGTATTTTCGGATCAGCTTCCCGCGGCCTTAGCAAAAAAATTGCCTAAGGTGGTGATTGTTGCCGGTGATGAGCCACTGCAACATCGTGATGCCTGTGATGCCGTGCGCTCAGCCGCGCGGCAAGCGGGTGTTGAAGAGCGGGAAGTGCTTGATGTAGAGCCTAACTTCGGCTGGGGTCGACTACTGGAAACCGCCAGTAACCTCTCTTTATTCGCCTCTAACAAGCTTCTGGAACTGCGGCTGGGGACACACAAACTTGGCCAAGATGGCAGTAAAGCACTGGCACAGTATGCGGAATTGATGGATGGCAGTGACGACTTGCTGCTGATTAGCATGGGCAAGCTAGACGCCAAGCAACAAAAAAGCGCTTGGTTTAAAGCACTCGATAAACACGGTTTATTTGTACCTGTATGGCCCGTTGATGCTTCGCGATTAGGCTACTGGCTGCGGGATCGCGCATCGCTGCATGGTTTGCAAATTGACCTAGAAGCGGCTCGTTTATTGGGTGAGCGCACCGAAGGTAATCTGTTGGCCGCTGATCAAGAGCTGCAAAAACTCGCGCTGATTCATCCACCTAACACTCGCCTTAATGTTGAAAGCATTGCCCAAGGCGTGGAAGACAGCACCCGCTTTGATGTGTTTAACCTTGCGGATGCCTGTTTAAAAGGAGAGCCAAGCCGGACCTCGCGTATCGTTAACGGGCTGCGCAGTGAAGGGGTTGAAGCTCCCATCGTGCTTTGGGCACTCAGTCGCGAGCTACGCACCCTGCTTTCGCTGCACCAGCATTTGGATCAGGGACAAAGCTTTGAGCACGCGTGTAAAACTCAGAAACCAATGATTTTTGATAAACGCCGCCCCGCTTACCAAAAAGCGATCAGTCGCCTATCAATGAAACGTTTACACAAACTCCTGCTGATGGCCCAACGGTTAGATCTTGCTGTGAAAGGGGCTTCTGCGGTGCCCTTATGGCCAGGGCTTCATGACCTAGCCATGACCATGGCGGGCGGTAAAGGGCTGTTAGCTGAATCCCCTTGGACCTACCGCATTAGTGCAAATAATTAGCACTTTTCGTTTTCGCCTTAAATCCAGTACGGTTTATTTCTATACTATTGATTCAGGTTACAAATTACCTTGCTCCCCGATACGTCTGAGGATGAAGACAATGAAAAAAGTGCGTGCTTATCTCTCAAGCTTACTGATCGCTGCGTTAGTCATTACCAGCCTACCTGTTGCCGCTGCGCCCACAGCCCCGCAGAGTATGGACGCTACCTCTACAGACTTAGTCTCTACCCAATCTGTTTTAGCAGGCGACCGCGCAGGTGCTGACCGCGAGCGTATCAATGAAATTCTCGCCCGTGCAGATGTGCAAGAAGAGCTGCTCAAGCAGGGTGTCGATCTAGATGACGTTGAAGCCCGCGTTGCCGCACTAAGCGATGCAGAAGCTCAGCAAATGGCCGAACAACTCGAACAGCTGCCCGCCGGCGCCGGCGTGATTGGCGCCCTGTTTGCGGTATTCGTTATCCTACTGGTGACTGACATTCTCGGCCTGACCGATGTTTATCCGTTCACTCGCTGATTTGACTGCCATGATGAAACAGCTTTTAAACGCCCGCTTTGCGGGCGTTTTACTGCTTGCCCTGCTGCTGCCCACTCTGCTTAGCGGCTGCGCCAGAAGCCCGGTGCTGTTAGAAAGCACTAAAGCTAGCCTAGCACCGCAAACTGAGCTGACCGAAGTACCGTTTTACGCCCAGACGGCGTATCAGTGTGGCCCAGCAACACTGGCAATGGCGCTCAATCACCAGGGGGTAGATGCAGGGCTTGAGCAGTTAATCCCACAGGTATTTCTGCCTGGGCGAGAAGGTAGCGTTCAGCCTGAAATGCTAGCCACTGTGCGCCGTTATAAGCAGTTGGCGATCCCCGTTCGTGGCACCATGGATGCATTGCTCGGCCATTTGGAAGCAGGTGACCCTGTAGTGGTGATGCAAAACCTCGCCTTGCCAGCTTTCCCGATGTGGCACTACGCGGTGGCCATTGGTTTTGATTTACCTAATGAAACGCTGATTTTACGTAGTGGCGAAATCGAACGACATACGATGTCGTTTAGCCGCTTTGATGCTACCTGGGCACGCAGTGAGCGCTGGGGGTTTGTGGTTAGCGAACCAGGAAGCCTGCCCGAAGGCGTTACCGCCCGCAATGCACTGGAAGCCATTAGCGCTTACGAGGAGCAGCATGGGCCTGTAGCAACACTTTCCAGTTGGCAAGCCTTTGTAGAACGCTTCCCTGCTAATCCGCTGGGTCAATTTGCACTCGGCAATGCGCTATACGCCGATCAACAACCTCAAGCAGCGCTAGAAGCCTTCGAATCAGCCACACAGCTTGACCCTGCCATGGGCGCTGCATGGCTCAATGTAGCCATACTCAGGCTTCAGAAGGAAAATAGGGAGGGTGCGCGGGAAGCACTCACTCAGGCTGCCACCTTAGACGGTGACTGGCAGCCACGCGCGCAGCAACTGCTGGATGGTTTGTGAGGCGTGAATATGGGGGACATAGCCCCCCTACTTAAAACATTTTAAAACACTCGGTTTAAGCCATTTTGCGCCGCCACCCGGTACGCTTCGGCCATGGTGGGGTAATTGAAGGTCGTATTGATGAAGTACTTCACCGTATTCGCATCCCCTTCCTGCTGCATAATGGCCTGGCCGATGTGCAAAATTTCCGACGCCTGGTCACCAAAGCAATGGATACCCAGAATCTCCAGCGTGTCTTGGTGGAACAAAATCTTCAGCATTCCCACCGTATCGCCGGTGATTTGCGCACGAGCAGTATCTTTAAAGAAGGCCTTACCCACTTCGTAGGGCACTTTGGCTTCGGTCAGTTCACGCTCGTTGGGGCCGAAAGAGCTGATTTCAGGAATAGTGTAGATCCCGGTGGGGACATCACTAACAAAGCGATACTCTTTTTCCAGTAGCTCGTTACAGGAGTTTAATCCCTGGTCGTAAGCAGCACTGGCGAGACTCGGCCAACCAATCACATCGCCTGCAGCGTAAATATGCGAAATAGCGGTGCGGTAGTGCTCATCAACGCTAAGCTGGCCTCGGCCGTTTGCCTCTAAGCCAATGTTCTCAAGTCCAAGGCTATCGGTATTACCGGTACGACCATTCGCCCAAAGAAACGCATCGGCGCGGATTTTCTTGCCCGACTTCAGATTTACGGTTACGCCAGCTTCATCACCTTCGACACTTTTATAGTCTTCGTTATGGCGAATCAGCACACCGTGTTTACGCAGATGGTAGGAAAGCGCATCACTGATTTCATCATCCAAAAATGACAGCAGGCTATCGCGATTGTTGATTAAATCAACCTTAACGCCAAGGCCCGAAAAGATAGAGGCGTACTCGCAACCGATAACACCTGCCCCAAAGATCACCAGTGTCCGCGGGGTATGGGAAAGGCTGAGGATCGTATCAGAGCAGTAAATACGTGGATGACGAAAGTTAATATCCGCCGGACGATAAGGCCGAGAGCCGGTAGAAATAACAATTTTCTTGGCTACCAGCTCTTCCACGCCTTCCTGCCGGTCTCGCACCACCACGGTATGCTCATCTTTAAAACGCGCCACTCCATGAAACAGATCAATGCGGTTGCGCGCGTAAAACGTTGTGCGCATTTCGACCTGTTTATCGATGGTGCCACGCGAGCGCTCCATCACTTTAGGGAAAGAAAACCAGCGGGGTTCACCGATATCGCGGAACATGCGGTTGGTATTGAACGCCATGATCTGTTTGACCTGATGGCGCAGCGCTTTTGAAGGGATCGTGCCCCAGTGGGTGCAGTTACCCCCCACCTGGGCCTGCTTTTCAATAATCGCCACTCGCTTGCCATGCTTGGCGGCGTTAATAGCAGCGCTTTCCCCAGCGGGACCAGTACCTATCACCACAACATCGTAATTGTGAACGGCCATACGACTTTGATCTCCTTATTCCTGACTTAAAAGCGCTCTCAACAATGGCACTTACATAAACGCTCGCGGTAAGCGAGCGTCTGAGCAGCCAATGGCTAGATTAACGACGCGTTGCGTCATAACCTAGGTCAGCTCCACGGCTTTCATCGCTACGCCGACGTACACTTCCACGCTTGCGGTTTTCTTCTTCGCAAACCTCATCTTTACCGCCGCAGATGTCACAGCCTTCTTTTAGGCCTAACTGATTTAATCCGCCACAGGAACCCGCAATAGGTTTGCGGCCCATTAAGACGCCAACGGCCATTGCCGTCATTACCAGCGCCATAAAACCAAATACCAGTAGCCAGATTGTCATGTTCACCTCCCAGCATTGCATTAACTGCTCACCTGCCGACAACGGTCATGTCGTTAAGTGCCGTAGAATTTT
This sequence comes from Halomonas sp. 3F2F, assembly GCF_014897805.1. Taxonomy (NCBI): domain Bacteria; kingdom Pseudomonadati; phylum Pseudomonadota; class Gammaproteobacteria; order Oceanospirillales; family Halomonadaceae; genus Halomonas; species Halomonas sp. 3F2F. The sequence continues at coordinate 6,386 of NZ_JABUZE010000091.1, read as the reverse complement.
AATGCCTATTGTACCTCAGCCACTTCAAAATGATCAGGCAACTCATCGTTTTTCAACCATTCACATACAAACGGGGCTGACCAAAAGGCCAGCCCCGCTCATGCCCGAAGGCAACTTACACAATCACGTTGTTAACCGCCGAAGTCATCCAGCAGGATGTTTTCCGGTTCCACGCCCATATCGAGCAATAGCTTGATAACAGACGCGTTCATCATGGGCGGCCCACACATGTAGTACTCACAATCTTCCGGAGCTGGGTGGTCCTTCAGATAGTTTTCGTACAATACGTTGTGGATGAAGCCTGTCGGCCCTTCCCAATTATCTTCTGGCTGCGGATCAGAGAGCGCCAAGTGCCACTCAAAGTTCGGGAACTCTTCGGCTAGCTGATCATACTCTTCGTTGTAGAAGGTTTCACGCCAGGAGCGCGCACCGTACCAGAAAGTAATTTTACGATCTGACTTCAAACGTTTGAGCTGATCGAAAATGTGGCTACGCATTGGCGCCATACCCGCACCACCACCAACAAAGATCATTTCTGCATCAGTGTCTTTGGCAAAGAACTCACCAAACGGCCCCATAACGGTCACTTTGTCGCCCGGCTTCAAATTGAAGACGTAGGTCGACATAAGGCCCGGCGGGTGGCTTGTACCCGGAGGCGGCGTCGCGATACGAATATTGAACTTGAGGAGGCCTTTTTCATCCGGGTAGTTAGCCATAGAGTAAGCGCGGATAACTTCCTCGTTATTCTTATGGGAAATTTTGAACATATCAAATTTTTCCCAATCGCCACGATACTCTTCTTCGATGTCAAAATCGGCGAACTTAATATCGTAAGGCGGCGCTACCAGCTGTACATAACCACCGGCGCGGAAGGCAACTTCCTCGCCTTCGGGCAGCTTCAGGTTCAACTCTTTAATGAAGGTCGCAACGTTGGGGTTCGCGGTAACTTCACACTCCCACTTCTTAACGCCGAAGACTTCTTCAGGCACTTCTACTTTCATGTCCTGCTTCACAGGAACCTGACAAGACAGACGCCAGCCTTCTTTCTTTTCACGCATAGTGAAGTGAGATTCTTCCGTCGGCAAAATGGAGCCGCCGCCCTCTTCTACTCGGCACTTACACTGAGCGCAAGAACCGCCGCCACCACAGGCAGAGGAAAGAAAGATTCCGTTTGCAGCTAAGGTGTTAAGAAGCTTACCACCAGCCTGAGTCTGCAGGGTGTGCTCGGGGTCGCCGTTGACTTCAATCGTCACGTCCCCGCTACTCACTAGCTTGCTGCGCGCTGCCAAAATGATCGCCGTTAAGCTAATAACGATGACCGTGAACATGACAACACCGAGCAAGATGACAGATGTATCAACCATGTCGGTTTCCTATTGCTGAAGGTTTTCTGTACCTCGGCAGCCTGAGCTGCCGAGAAAACCGGCTCCGATTAAAGCTGAATGCCTGAGAAGGACATAAAGCCCAACGACATTAAGCCAACGGTAATAAACGTGATGCCAAGACCCTGAAGACCGCCAGGCACGTCGCTATACTTCAGCTTTTCACGGATACCAGCCAACGCTGTAATCGCAAGCGCCCAGCCAACACCAGAACCGAAACCGTAGATTACGGATTCACCGAAGTTGTAGTTACGCTCAACCATGAACAGTACGCCACCTAGGATGGCGCAGTTAACGGTAATCAGCGGCAGGAATACGCCCAGCGCGTTGTATAGCGCAGGAACATATTTATCGAGGAACATTTCCAGAATCTGAACCAGTGCGGCAATAACGCCGATGTAGCTCAGAAGACCCAGGAATGAAAGATCGATGTTTTCAGCACCGCTTATGCCAGTCCAAGACAAAGCGCCTTCAGCCAGCAGCAGGTTGAACACTAGATTGTTGACCGGAACCGAGATTGTCAGTACGACAATAACGGCAATCCCGAGGCCAAATGCAGCGGAAACCTTCTTAGATACCGCCAGGAATGTACACATCCCTAAGAAGAAGGCCAGCGCCAAGTTTTCAACAAAAACCGAAGCAACGAAAAGGCTTAGATAGTGTTCCATGTTACACGGCCTCCTTCGGCTTGGTGTTGTGCTTCATTTTGAACTCGTTCTCTTCTACCTGCTCAGGATTGACTGAACGTAAAACCCAGATCAGCAAACCGATAATAAAGAAGGCAGAGGGCGGCAGGAGCAGCAGACCATTGGGCACATACCAACCACCATTTTGCACTGTTGGTAGGACGGTAAAGCCAAAGATGCTGCCAGCACCCAGCAACTCACGGAAGAAGCCAACGATCATTAAGATTAAGCCGTAGCCCAAGCCGTTACCGATACCGTCAAGGAACGACATGCTCGGCGTATTGGACATCGCAAAACCTTCCGCACGGCCCATTACGATACAGTTGGTGATGATCAGGCCCACAAAAACTGACAGCTGCTTAGACATTTCGTAAGCGTAAGCTTTGAGGATCTGGTCAACCACAATAACCAGCGACGCAATAATGGTCATTTGAACAATGATACGGATCGAAGACGGAATATGGTTCCGGATCAACGATACGAACAAGTTCGAAAAGGCCGTTACAAAAGTAACCGCTAGCGCCATTACCAGCGATACGCTCATGCTGGTCGTAACCGCTAGAGCAGAACAGATCCCCAAAATTTGTAGTGCAATGGGGTTGTTCTTAAAAATCGGCGCCGTTAAAACGCTTTTTGCATTTACATCCGCCATGATCAAGCCCCCTCAACGTCGTCGAAGTCGGTATCGGTGTCTTCGGCATCTTCTGGTTCAGTACCACTACGGAAGTTAGCCAAATACGGAGCGAAAGCCTCTTCGCTGAACCAGAACTGCAGCATGTTGGTCACGCCGTTACTGGTTAGCGTTGCACCAGAAAGCGCATCAACTTCGTACTCGTTGCTTGCGCCGCCTTTGGTCAGGTGGATTTCCGGTGAGAGGTCGCCCTCTTCGTCGTAAATCTTCTTACCTTCCCATTGAGCTTGCCAGCGCGGATTATTTACCTCAGCACCGAGACCCGGCGTTTCGCTATGGTCGTAGTAAGTGATACTGACGATAGTGTTACCGTCGCCTTCAACCGCGAGGAAGCCCATCATACGGCCCCAGAGTCCTTGCCCACGAATGGGCAGAACAATCTGCTCGGGGTTTTCAGCATCACCGACAAGATAAACAGTCGCGAAGTTCTCAACACGAGACAGGCCTGCAATGTCGCGATCACCGGAAAGCGTACGACCCGTTGCAGGATCACTCGAGGCTTCAAAGCCATCGAAGGTAGCTGGGTCGAATTGATCGGTGTACTCACCGGTATCCAGCTCAACTACACGTGCGGTAATTTGCGTGCTGAACGCTTCCTCAACATCCATGCCCGGCTCATAGAGACCCGCCACGTTAAGAATGTTGGTTTTACGATCCAATTCCTGGTTGAGCTGCTGCATAGGTCGCAGCGCAACGGCAGCCGTCGAAACGATTACCGAGCACACGATACACAGCGAAAACGCTACGGTTAGGATCTTTTTGATGGAGTTGTTACCTTGTGCCATTAGGCATTCTCCTCGGCCGCTACGCCAGTCCGCTTGAGACGGCGTTTAATATTGGCCTGGACGAACATGTGGTCAATCAGCGGCGCAAATAAGTTAGCGAACAGAATGGCCAGCATGATGCCCTCAGGAAAGGCGGGGTTTACCACACGGATCAGAACGGTCATCACACCGATCAACGCACCAAACACCAAGCGCCCCTGGTTAGTCATGGAAGCAGACACCGGGTCCGTTGCCATAAACACCATGCCGAAAGCGAAGCCACCAATCACCAAATGCCAGTACCAGGGCATTGCAAACATGGGGTTGCTGTCAGAACCAATCAGATTAAACAGCGTACTGGTGACGACCATGCCCAGAAGAACACCCAGCATGATTCGCCATGATGCAATACGCGTCCACAGCAGTACTGCCGCACCAATGAAGATCGCCAGTGTCGAGACCTCACCCACTGAACCAGGGATAAAGCCAAGGAAAGCATCCCACCAGCTCATGGTATCAGTCAGCGCAGTCATACCGTCTTGGAACGCCATGGAGAGCGCAGTTGCACCAGTGTAGCCATCAGCGGCTACCCATACGGCATCCCCTGAGATTTGCGCTGGGTAGGCAAAGTAAAGGAACGCACGGCCAGTAAGCGCGGGGTTCAAGAAGTTTTTACCCGTGCCGCCGAAGATCTCTTTACCGATTACCACACCAAAGGTGATACCCAGAGCAACCTGCCAAAGCGGAATAGTCGCCGGCAGAATCAGCGCAAACAGTACCGACGTTACGAAGAAACCTTCGTTAACCTCATGACCACGTTTGATTGCGAACAGTACTTCCCAAAAACCACCCACCGCAAACGTGACAAGATAGATCGGCAAGAAGTAGGTCGCACCGAGGACAAAGTTAGCCCATAAGCTGCTGGGGTCATGTCCACCCGCCAGGGTCATCATGATCGCTTCACGCCAGCCGTTCATTGATGCATAGCCTGCATCAATAGCGGTGTTGGCCTGCCAGCCAGCGTTCCACATACCGAAGAACATCGCCGGGAAAGTACACAGCCAAACGGTGATCATGATGCGCTTTAGATCGATACCGTCACGCACGTGGGCGGTGGTTTTTGCAACACTGGGGGGCGAGTAGAAAATAGTATCTACCGCTTCATAGAGCGGGTAGAACTTTTCGTACTTACCACCTTTATGGAAGTGCGGCTCGAGATTATCGAGTGTTTGTCGAATACCCATCATCAGGCCTCTTTCTCGATCATGGTGAGATTGTCACGCAGGATAGGGCCGTACTCGTATTTGCCTGGGCAAACATAGGTACACAGTGCCAAATCCTCTTCGTCTAACTCAAGACACCCAAGTTGCATGGCAACTTCAATGTCACCCACGATCAGCGTGCGTAGCAGCTGTGTTGGCATAACATCCAGAGGCATAATGGCTTCATATGCACCGATCGGTACCATGGCACGTTCAGAGCCATTGGTTGACGTGGTTGGTGCATAATTGCTCAGGCCTTTAATCTTAGAAATGTAAATGCCCATGATTGAGTGCCGATTAGCCCCCATAGACATCCATCCCAAGAAGGTGCGCTTGTTACCTTCCTCGAGCAAGCTTACTTGGTTATGGAAACGTCCCAAGTAAGTCAGACTCCCTTCAGCGGAAGCACCAGAGAACACAGAACCTGAAATAACACGGGTGTCATCGGGTTTGATGACCTCACCTGCTAACAACTCCTCCGTACTGGCACCAATACGGGTGCGCAATAAACGAGGATTTTCAGCACGCGGGCCGCCGACAGCAATAATACGGCTTGTATCAAGCTTGCCTTCTACAAACAGCTTGCCGAACGCAATCACATCCTGATAACCGATGTGCCACACTTTTTTGTGCAGGGCTACCGGTGAAAGATAATGAATATGCGTTCCTACCAAACCTGCCGGATGCGGGCCAGCAAAGCTCTCAGTCTTTACGCCGCTGACATTACCACCAGGAATGGAAGCATTAGCACCCGTACACAGAAAAACGTTGCCCTCGGTCAGGCGGGTTAGCACCTTGAGGCCGTCTTCAAATGCTTGGGAGTTTTCGTTGATCACTACCGCAGGGTCAGCGCTAAGTGGATGAGTATCCACAGCAGTAACAAAAATATCGGTAGGTGTGCTGTCGATAGCTGGCGTGCGAGAGAAAGGCCGGGTGCGCAAAGCAGTCCAAAGCCCTGACTCAACCAGTTGATCAACAACAGATTGACGTTCAAGCTGCCCTAAAGCGTCACGATCATGAGAAGCAAATGTCATCGCTTCTTCATTTTCATCGACTTTAATAACGACAGACAGCAGACGTCTCTTTTCGCCACGGTTAATAGCCACGACTTCACCGCTGGCGGGCGCTGTAAAGCGTACACCATCAATTTTCTTATCGGTGAAGAGTAATTGGCCCAGTTTGACCTTATCCCCTTCCTGAACTTCCATCGTCGGCTTCATGCCAACGTAGTCGGTGCCCAGGATTGCCACGTGGCGCACAGGCCGCGCATCTTCAATACGCTGCTCGGGCGCTCCCGTGATGGGGAGATCCAGGCCTTTTTTGACTTCGATCATAGTCTCGCCCAGTTGATGGATCGGATATACGAAGGTAAGGGGTTCGAATGCTTATTTCTGTTCAGTAAATTTTTATTGTCTGTTCAGATTGTTACCAGTCAGGCTCAAGCACGCTTGAACCACCCCGAAAAATCCATCGTATTATAAAGATAAGCGCGGCCAATGACCACATCCCTGACAGCCTCCTAAAGTGCTATAGACGCTTGAGCTGATCTCACTTTCAAATCGAGTAGGAAGGGGAGTCGCCTCCCCTGTCCTCTCACACCA
>NZ_JABUZE010000086.1:0-7361 GCF_014897805.1 Halomonas sp. 3F2F | reverse complement strand
TGGTACTTAGGCAGCAACGACCGTATTTATGCAGCGTTTCCTTAACGCAGAGAAAAATCTTCGTGGGTTAACGTTAGGTTTGGGTTGTAGGCAGGATCGTTATCCAGCTGTTCTGCCCACGTTGCACGCATATAGTGTACTTCGGCTGCCGCTCTGGCACGCTTCTCTTCGTTGTCATCCGCCCCACGCGATACCGACTCGTGGTGGTAAAGCTCCGCATAGGGTGTCCACATATTACGGTAACCGGCTTCACGCACCTTCAAGCAAAAGTCAACGTCATTGAACGCTACCGCCAGGTGCGTCTCGTTGAGACCACCTACCTGTTCATACACATTTTTTCGCACCAGAAGGCAAGCGCCCGTTACCGCCGACAACCCATGAGCCAAATGTAGGCGTGAAAAATAGCCATACGCATGACGGCTAAAGTACTTATGCGCATGGCCAGCCACACCGCCAATGCCCAGAATAACCCCCGCATGCTGAACAGTATCATCGGGGTAATACAGCTTAGCGCCCACGCAGCCAACGCTTTCGCGGCACACGTGACGCACCATTTCAGTGAGCCATCCCGAGTTAATGGGCTCAATATCGTTATTAATCAGTCCTATGATCTCACCCTTGGCGTGACGAACGCCAACATTGTTGATCGCTGAATAATTAAACGGCTGATCCCACTCCACCACACGCACCCGTGAATCGCGTGCTTGCACCTCTTTCATATACGCCAACGTCGCTGGGCAGCGACTACCGTTGTCCAAAATCAGCAGTTCAAACTGCTGATAATCCGTGCGCGCTAAAATAGCGTCTATGCAGGGTTGCAGTATTTCCACCCTATCTCGCGTGGGCACCAACAACGACACCAGCGGACGCGATTCCGGCAACGGCCAGCACACACGATACGTATTCGGAATATGGCCAAGAGATGCCTTAGCATCAGGAAAATGCTGGGCTAAATAATCATTTACAGCCTTAAGCCCATTGTCTTGCGAATACGACTTATGCTGATGACTTAATGCTGTCGACCCTTCAATGGCCCGCCAATGATAAAGCACCTTGGGGATATGCACGATATGCTCAGGCGCTAAAGCCGCCGTTGTGCGCAATAGCAGATCGTGGTCTTGGCTACCCTCATAGCCCTCACGGAAGCCACCCACCGTCCTCACCAACTGGGCATTGAGCACTGTTAAATGCGAAATATAGTTCTGTGCCAACAACAGATCAGGGTTCCAATCAGGCTTGTAATGCGGCTCGTAACGTTCCCCGAAGCTATTTAGCTTATCTTCATCGCTGTAAATCAACTTAGCCTGGGGAGCTGTTTGCAGCGCATGCACCACTTCCAGCAATGCATCCGGCGACAGGCAGTCATCGTGATCCAGCAACGCCACAAACTCACCCACAGCAGACTCAAGCGCCGTATTGCTTGCCGCACAAATATTGCCGTTCTGCTCGCGATAGGTCACGACTATCCGCGTATCTGCCGCTGCGTAACGATCAAGTAGCGCTTTAACCGCCTCGTCTTGAGAAGCATCGTCGGCAATACATAGCTGCCAATGCGGATAACGTTGCGCTAACACAGAGTCAAGACATGCTGCCAGATAGCCTGGGTCTGAATTGTACACCGGCAATAGAATAGAAACGGTTGGCTGACATTCAAACGACGACAGACAAGCAGTCGCTTGCTCTGTGGTGAGTTCAGGTTGGCGCGCAAGCCAATCAGTATAATTACTACCCGTGTCAAAACTTTCAAAGGTGGCTTCGTAGTGTTGTAGTGCCAGCTCACGCCATTTCACCTGCTTTTCAGCAGCCAGCGCTTTTAAAGCGGGCAGCACACTCTGCTTTGTATAGCCACGCCACTGAAAATGCATGTTTACTAAGCGCTGGGCCAAGCGGTCATGGGCAAACCAAGGCGTTAACCATACAAAACGGAAATGCCGAATGCTAAAGCACCCTTCGCTTTCGAGTGGGTCAAAGCGGATATGCTTAATGCCCCCCGGCAGGTAGACCAATCGCTTCGTAATCCTACCGTTTTTAAGCGGCATGGCGACGCGCTGCGCCTCACTAATTCCCTCCCCTGTGTCGAAGTAGAGCTTCAACACCGCACACTCCTGGTCATGCTTCATCTCCACTTCCAGCATGTGCCAACCAGGCAATAACAGCGCGTTGCGAAGCGCAAACTGAGGGTCATCGCCTACCGCACGCCACGCGAATGTTTCCTCTTTGGGCAAGGCAGCTAGCTGATTAATGGCAATCAAACGGGGAGTAACAACAAACGGCTTCATGATGAGCTCGATGTAATGACTGTCATACACACCGATTGGTGTCGTGTGATCGCGTTGCGTTCAGTTTGTATCGTTTCCCGCCAATGCTTCAACAACGGCCGCTGGTCATCGCTCACATCCCACTCCCTAGTTTCACCATTACTCATCACCTGCTCCGGCATGGCAGTGTCCATTGACCTTTGTACACAGCCACTTGAACGCTTTTGTGTAAATACTTCGATAACAAACCGCTACTGAACGCGTTTTTTACCCACTAGCTGCCCAGTATCGTCAACGACAACCTCCACAACACTTCGCTTCGCCAAGGGCGTTACAAAATTATAGTGAAAGCCCACATAGCCTGAACGGGGCAACCCTAAACGCAAAAATGCAGGACGCAAATCTTTACTTTCAACCGTTGCCACCTGCTTGCCATCTACTAAGATGCTCAAAGCAACAGGCATATCGCTTTGTGCGTGCCAAGCCCACCCCGAAATACTTTTCTCACTCATTTGCTGCACAGCGCCGTGTACATACCCCTTGCCATTATCAAACAACGCTTTACGCTGCTCAAACAAGTGAACAGCCTTACGGTAAAGACGTATATCCTGCTCATTAAGCGCCGTTAGCTCTTCCAACTGCTCTTTTGGCAGCTCATAGCTCGTCGCTTTATCTGGCCGCCCCATGTTCATATCCACTGACTGAACATTCAAACCATAACGCTGATTGAACATGGCGAGGCTATCTTCATAGGCTTCATTCAAACCGACGAGCCCCATCGCTTCTAGCGGCACGTTCTGTAGTATTTTAGACTGCCGATTAACAAAGTGCGGCTTACGGTAAAACGACGGTAAATCACCTTCGTAGCCATGATGACGTACAAAATGCTGGTACTCTGAGACCACGCGCTGCACGGGATCGCGAACAAACGTCACCGTTTGGCTTACGCTAAATAAATAAACGAATTTAATCGCATTCACATGACCGCTCAAAAATGACACACGGTTACTGCACAACGTTTGATAAAACCTAAGCAAGTCTTTCTCTTCATAGACACATTGCTGCACCAATGACGAGGTTTCTGCTGCACTAGGCGAGTAATCATAAAGCACTCGCTCGCTACCAAACAGCTGCTCTGCCGCTTTTCGAAAGCTCGTGCCTGCGGTTTTAGGAATATGAACAAAAAAAATAGGTGACATAGGTAACCTTATCAAAACACCTGCAATAGCAGGCGTGGTAAACACTCAACATAACAACAGGCCAACATAGCCGCCTTTATAGGCTTACTCGTAAAGTAAAGGCGTTGACAGCTCGTTTACACAAAACGCTTTCCATGAAGTCAGCCACCCATACTATGCAAACCGACTCAAACTAGCTCAAACTATAACCGCTGCATAACACTAAGTAGTGCTCTACCATCCAAAGAATCGTTTACACAACCTTTTGCAGAAGTGCTTATGGGTTTCATTTACACATGTGCTTTTCCCACGCCCAGGCATGTTCAACAATGGTTCTTAAATCAGCGTAGCAAGGCTGCCAGTTTAGCGTTTCGCGCGCTCGCGTGGCGTCTGCCACTAAGACAGCGGGGTCACCTGCCCTGCGGCTACCTTCCTTCACGGTTAATGAACAGCCATCTTCCGCCACGACCGCTTCAACCGTTTCGATCACCTGCTGCACAGAATAGCCTTGCCCATTGCCTAAGTTAAAGGCCAAGGCACCCTGCTCTACACCGTCTGTTAAGGTGCGCATGGCCAGTAAATGCGCGCTACACAAATCTTCAATATGAATATAATCGCGGATACAGGTGCCGTCATCGGTGGCGTAGTCTCGCCCGAACACCGTGATGGATTCACGCCGGCCAGAGGCTGCCTGTAAAATCAACGGAATCAGATGCGTTTCAGGGTCGTGACACTCGCCTAGCTCACCCTCAGGGTCCGCCCCACAGGCGTTAAAGTAGCGCAAACAGATCGAATTCAAGTCATAAGCGTGATGGTAGTCTTGTAAGATTCGCTCCACCATCAGCTTACTCGCCCCATAGGGGTTAATAGGCTGTTGCGGGTGCGCATCATCAATAGGCACGTATTCAGGCTCGCCGAAGGTCGCGGCAGTGGATGAAAAAATAAAGTTTTTCACACCGTGGCGAACCATCACGTCTAGCAAGTTAAGCGTATTCACCACATTATTACGGTAATACTTGCTAGGATCTTGCATCGACTCGCCTACTAAGCTAGCCGCTGCAAAATGCATTACCCCATCAAATGCGTATTTATTGAACAACTGTTCTAACAACGCCGTATCTGCCAAATCTCCTTCCACTAACTCGCCATAGCGCGCCTGGTCGCGAAACCCCGTAGAGAGATTATCGAGCACCACCACGTTGTGACCAGCGCAAACCAACTGTTTGGCCATATGGGAGCCGATATAGCCCGCGCCGCCTATTAATAATAACTGCATCAATTATCACCATTATATTTAATATGAGATAGCTTTAAAACACACATTTTACTGGCGCACTATAAGCTTATACCTCATGACACTAAAGCAACACTTACCACTACAAAAATAATCACTTTACTACAAAGGAAAGAGCCGCATCACCAAACAGCTTCTTATAATAACTTTCGGACTCATCATCAAGCTCATTGATACTCTCTACAAAATTCAGCAGCTCTTTCTGACTCATCATTTTAAAGCTTTTCACGAGAGGAGATCCTACTACCGTTTCGTAAACCCTACCTGGACTAATCAAATACCTTTCATTTGTTTGCACTATAATATGGTCTGGGCACTCATGATCAACTATCTCTTTAACAATACTACCAGGCAAATTAATCACTACAACACGGGAAAAGAAATAAGAAAAATAACGAGCAAACCCACCAGCCTTTAATGAAGAACCTCCAAATAGCAAGACGGTTTTTTCATAGACAGCTGTTTCATTTAGATTAATCTCAAGGCTACCTGTTTTCTTAATTTTATTATCAAAGACACATTTTACAGACCCTTTCGCCTTGTCACGCAAAGAGTGGGTCATTCTTATTGAAGAAACTGGGGGAGTTAACTTTGAGCCTAGGTCACCAACAACTTCTCGCCCAAAAAATTCAAAAAAAACGTCAAACTCGTCATTATAACCAAACGCTTTCATACAAAGCTTAAATGCATTAAAAGCACCCACATCACTCCAATGTGTATCTGTTTCGTAATATGACTGTATATTCTTACTATTTTCATCAACAGGATTAACAACATTAACCGACGAATCAGACAATATATTTTCAACCTGATGCGCTAATATTTCAACTCCTTGCGAAAAAGGGTAAAGACCAGGTAAAACTCTCTCTTTTGAATTAGCTATGACATACAAGGCATTAAATTTCTTAGAGACTTCATAAAAATCGTTAGCGTAACTACACCATGCCAACTTTTTATCTTCATCTAACAACAACTTACCAGTAAATTGATCAACACTACAATTTTGGTCATTAGCTAAAAATAACCAATTATCTCTACCCTTTACTAACTCTGCCACTGGCGTAAGTGACAGTACATGAGTCCATTCAGTTTTCCCATTCACACAAAAACCAAATTTAGCCCCCTCCCCTAATTCTTGAGCAACTTTAACGCCACATCTACTTGATAGTTCTTTTGGATTAAGACCAAGCTTAGTGACTAAAAACTGGACTGCGTCAGGCCTTTCAATATTAAAAGAAAAATAAGATATTTTATTTTTGTACTGTACTGCCACAGCTGAAACGTCACCCTTCTTAATCTGTGCCCACCCCATTACTTTTAGATTGTAAAGTTCTTTTTGACGGACGATGGTACCATCAACTTTAGTTCCCAACCTAAAATAACAGCTTGGCTTTGCAATTTCACGTATACTGACAGTAAATTTTTTTGCCTGTAAACTGGCAACTCTATCTAATAAATCTAAAGCAGGCTTGAATGACTCATTTATATCAAGGCATTGCTCTAAGACTTGTTCTGCCTTTTTAAATTCACTCGTCATAATATAAGCTGATGCGAGCCTTACATAAACCCCTAAGGGAAATTTTGAATAAATTTTTATAATACATTCCCATAAGGAGATAGCATCGATATAATTTTTACCTGCCATGGCACGCTCAGCTAATGATGTAGCCTGCTTGTACTCTATATAATTAAATTTTTTCGAAACCCTACATAATAGAATCAACTCTTTTTTATGCCCCTCTTTCAAAAGAGACACGGCAAGCATAAAAGCAGCTTCTTCTGATTGAAACTTATGAAAAATGAGAGGGACATATAGAAGAGAAGCTACCTCTTCCCACCTTCCATCCGCAAAACTATCTCTAGCCTTGCTTAACACAGTATCCAGATCGATATTAAGATAAAACAAACTCTTCGCACCACTTGACGCTTGAGGCGATATGAAGCTTAACAAACCTATATCTTCACCTTGAAAGAAGCTCAACGCTAATGGCTTAAGAAGATTGACTTTTCTACTTAAAAACGGTGCGGAAGGATGTGAGGAAAAAGGAAGCTCAAGCACTTTAAAGCTACCATTCAATGATGGAAAAATAACTTCTTTAAAATAATAATCATCTCTCGAGTTAAAAGGGTCGTATGTAAAAAAATGATATTTTTGTTTTCCGTTGTTTTTCGTACTTAAAAAATCATGCAAAAAAATATTTTCGTCTAAATTGTTTTTCCCAAATTTTTTTTTAAACTTAGGGTCAGCAGAACACCTTGGGCTAATAGCGAACGCCCTTGCATTCAAAACATCCGCATAATAAATTGCAGCATAACCACCAAGGATAGAACCATACGTGACGACATCTTTACCAATAAGATAAGGGTGCAAAATATTATAGAGAAGCTTTTTACTCACCCCCTGAAAAAAAGTCCTCTCCTTATGACTCACAAAAATTACAGGCAGATTATTTGCAAGACAAAAATTAACCCCAAATCCTTTTTCTGAGTACACGCCATCGATTGTATCGAAAGCAACTATAATAGTTTGGCCTACTGAATTAATTGGATAGTGCAGCGTTATATAGTAATCATCAGACCTGTATAAGACTCTTACTTCTGCCATGCTATTTGAGGCCTCGGAAAAATTTA
>NZ_JABUZE010000087.1:0-8736 GCF_014897805.1 Halomonas sp. 3F2F | reverse complement strand
TCACCGTGCAGTGCCACCTGTGGGTTGGTTGACGCATGATGCGTCACATCTAACTGATCCAACGCAATAACGTTCAAGCTTTCAGATACTGGTAACGACTCGCGAAGATGTTGCTGGGTGAGTAACAGCTCGATGCCGCTGTCTTCAACCATATAGGCCAATCGATCGCTCGGATAATCCGGATCCAACGGTACATAAGCACCACCCGCTTTGAGGATACCCAACAACCCCACCACCATCTCAACTGAGCGCTCAACGGCGATGCCCACCCGGGTCTCGGGGCGCACGCCCAGGCCTACCAGGTAATGGGCCAAGCGATTGGCACGGGCGTTAAATTCAGCGTAGCTGAGTGACTGATCTTCAAAGATTAGCGCCGGAGCTTCCGGGGTTGCCTCAGCTTGGCGCTCAATCAGATGGTGAATAGACGAGACATCTGAGAAATGATCAGAATTTTCTCCCCACTCACGCATCAATTGCCCTTCGGCTTGGCTTAGCAGGCTAATTTCACTTATCGTTTTCTGCGGTGCCGTTTGCAGACTGTCCACGATGCCGGCTATAGCCGAATACATGTAATCACACAAACGCTGAGCACCAATTGTATGGCTAACCTGCCCGACCAGTTGGAAACCATTAGTCAGATCATCCACCGACATCGTGATTGGATAGTTGGTGCGCTCCTGACTGTCCAGCAAAATCATGCCCGGGCTAGCCCGAGAGTCTTCATCCTCCGGCGGACTATAACGGTAGTTAAATAGAGTTGTGAACAGCGGTGTGCCTCCGGGTAGACCGCTGCATCGTTGCGCTAGGGCGAGGCTCGCATGCTCGTGGTGCAAAAGTTCAGTCAACACATCATGAGTCCAGCGCAGACAGTCAGCCACACCGTTCGTGCCCAGTTCGATGCGGGCAGGTAAGGTGTTGATGAACATCCCTAACGCCCGTTCGGCCCCCTCGGTACCTTGCATGCGCCCGAACAGCAGAGTGCCAAATACCACATCGTCCCGACCCGTCGTCTTGCTCAGCACCAAGGCCCAAGCTAGATGAAACAGGCTGGCCGTGCCGACACCATGGCGCTGGGCCTGTTGCCGCACTTGCTGGGCCAGTTCCGTGTCTACAGGAACGCGAACTTCCTCTATATCGCTGCCATCGCCACGAACGTCTAACAGCCCAAAGGGCGCTGTCGGTTCTTCAACATCGCCCAACCGCTCGTGGAAGAAAGCTTCATGTTCTTCCACGCTTACCCCTAGCCGCACCTTTGCCACAAAGTTGCGGAAGGGAAGCGTCTTGGGCAACTCATCTTCACGGCCTTGCTGGATCAGGGCAATTTCTTCCACTAGTAACTCAAGGGTAGTGTGATCCATGACCAAGTGATGACCGGGTAGCTGCATTAGCCATCGATCCTGAGTAGCATCGTAAGCAGCCAGCGCCCGAAGCATCGGCGCTCGCCGCACATCAAGGCGATGATGCTCAGGATCCACTTTCGCATTCAGTTGTTCGGCAACGCTTTGTGATGAGACGCCATCCACGTTTAGCCATTCGAGGGCTAATTCGGCATGCCGGTATACCACCTGTACCGGCTCGCGCAGGTTTTCCCACAACACCGCTGTACGTAAAATATCATGACGGGCAATCAGCTTATTGAAACAGGCTATAAAGGCTTCCAGTCGTTCTCGGCTGTCGAAGCCAAGCAGACGCGGGGTGACATAGGCATCGCCTTCTTCCTGCAGCCTATGGTGGAAGAGAATGCCCTCCTGCAACTGCACCAACGGGTAGATGTCCTGAATATTGCTGGCTCCACCCGGCACTGTTGCTTCGATCACACGGATCTGCTCTGCATTAAGCTCGATTAGCGTCAACATCTCTGGCTGGATTGCCGAACAGCCATCTGGAATGCGGTTGGCCGGGATGATAGTTTCCTGACGCTCTGATGTCTGCGTCAATGCCTGGGCAAAGGCCGCTAGCTCTGGACATTGGAACAGAGTGCGTACCTGTGCCGTCAACCCTCTGTGCCGCATTCGCTCCAGCACTTTTAAAGCCAATAACGAATGGCCACCCAATTCAAAAAAGTTGTCGTGACGGCCGGTCCGCTCAACACCAAGGACTTCAGACCAAATCGCTGCTAGCGCTTCTTCCACCTCGCCTTGAGGTGGTTCGTACTGTGACCCACTAGCTAACTCAGGCTCGGGCAGTGCCTTACGATCTACCTTGCCATTGGCATTCAGCGGCAGTCTATCGAGCGTGACCACAACGCCCGGCACCATATAATCTGGCAACTGTTGACCCAACCGATCGCGTAATTTACGGGTGTCAAATTCACTGTCGGCTTGGGGAACCACATACGCCACCAGCCTCGAGCCACTTGAACTTTCTTGGGCAACCACCACCGCCTCGCGAATTTTCGGTTGCGATAGTAGCTCAGCTTCGATCTCACCTAGCTCGATACGCAAACCGCGAATCTTCACCTGATGATCGAGGCGACCCAGGTACTCAAGCTGACCATCCTCCCGCCAGCGCACTAGGTCACCAGTACGATAGAGGCGCTCGCCCTCCGTGAACGGATCGGCGATAAAGCGCTCCGCTGTCAGATCACTGCGATTGAGATATCCACGGGCAAGGCTTATCCCGCCGAGATAGAGCTCTCCCGCAACGCCCTGAGGTACTAGGTTCAGCTCACCATCCAAGACGTAGGTCCGGGTGCCGCTGATGGGCCGCCCGATGGGTATCTGGCGATGAGCGTCCTCACGGCACCACCAGTGAGTGACATGAATTGTAGTTTCGGTGGGGCCATAGAGATCGTGCAGGTGGGCGCCATCAAGGCACTCAGCCACATCTTGCTGTAGCGTAGCTGGAACGGCCTCGCCACCGCACATAATATGCTTGAGTCGCGTCTTGGCTTTAACATCGGGATAAGCCAGGAAGGCCTTGAGCATTGAGGGCACAAAATTGAGTGTGGTAACGCCGTGCCGCTGGATCAGCTCAATGATACGCTCTGGATCCCGATGGTCGCCTGGCTGAGCGATCACCAAACGTGCCCCGACACTCAGCGGCCAGAAAATTTCCCATACTGAGACGTCGAATCCGAACGGCGCCTTGTGCAGCACAGCATCGGTGTCGGTGAGCTGGTAGGTCTCCTGCATCCAGACCATGCAGTTGGTCAAGGCATCATGGCGGATGGCGGCGCCCTTGGGCCGACCGGTGGAGCCTGAAGTGTAAATCACGTAGGCGAGGTTCTCGCCATGTAGCGCCACCGCTGGATCGGTAGCGGCGTGATGTGCCACATCCAGCCGATCCAACTCAACAACGCTTAGGCCATCAGCTACCGGCAATGACTCACGCAAGTGGTGCTGAATCAGCAGCAACTCGATGCCACTATCTTCGGCGATGAAGGCCAGCCGCTCCAAGGGGTACTCAGGATCCAGCGGCACATAAGCCCCCCCCGCCTTAAGAATCGCCAGTAGCCCCACCACCATCTCGATGGAGCGCTCCATGGCGATGCCCACTCGAGCTTCGGGTTCTACGCCTAGACCGATCAAATAGTGGGACAGACGATTGGCGCGTGTATTGAGTTCGGCGTAGCTGAGCGACTGATCTTCAAATACTAAGGCAGTAGCCTCTGGCATTACTGCAGCCTGGCGCTCGACCAACTGATGAATTGGTGCAACTTCGGAATACTGTTGAGTATTCTCTCCCCAGCCGCTCAACAACTGCTGCTCGTTTTTTCCTAGCAGGCTGGTCTCACTTATCGCTTGCCACGGTGCCGCTTGCAGACTTTCCACAATGCCGACTACAGCGGCTTCCATGTAATCACATAACCTTTGTGCACCAATCGTGCGACTCACCTGCCCTACTAGCTGGAAGCCCTCTCCCAGATCATCTACCGCCATACCAATCGGGTAGCTGGTACGCTCCTGGCCGCCCAGCACTTCCATACCCTTCCAGGCATGAACGGAACGACCTTCGTGCTTAGGTGCGCTATAGCGATAGTTCAGCAAACTGGTGAAGAGCGGCATGCCACTAGTTAGCCCACTACCGCGCTGCGCAAGGCCAAGGCTAGCGTGCTCGTGATACAGCAGCGCAGATAGAGCCTCGTGAGTTTGTCGCAAGGACTGCTCAATACTTTGAGTACCCATTTTTATGCGCACAGGCAAGGTGTTGATAAACATCCCCAGTGCTCGTTCAGCTCCTTCAGTGCCCTGCATACGGCCGAACAAAACGGTGCCAAATACCACGTCATCCCGCCCGGTGGTTTTGCTTAGTACCAAGGCCCAGGCCAAGTGGAATAGGCTAGCCGTGCTCACACCATGATGTTGCGCCTGCTTCCGCACCTGTTGAGCCAACGCTGGCCCTAGCGGCAGCCGCATTTCCTCAATATCGCTGCCATCGCCGCGCACCTCCAGTAGCCCGAAAGGCGCGGTCGGTTCTTCCACATCGCCCAACTGCTCGCGGAAGAAGGCCTCATGCTCTTCTGAGCTCACCCCCAGACGCGCCTGTGCCACGAAGTTGCGGAATAGAATCGGCTTGGGTAGCTCATCCTCGCGGCCTTGCTGGATCAGGGCAATTTCTTCCACCAGTAACTCAAGGGTGGTGTGATCCATGACCAGATGGTGGCTAGGTAACTGTAGCAACCAGCGTTCCTGCTCAGCATCGTAGGCAGCCAGCGCCCGAAGCATCGGCGCTCGGCGTACATCGAGGCGGTGGTACCCAGGATCCACCTCGGCATTCAGCCGTTCGGCAACGCTTTGTGATGAGGCGCTATTCACGTTTAGCCATTCGAGGGCTAATGCGGCATGCCGGTATACCACCTGCACCGGTTCACGAATTCTCTCCCAAAGCACCGCCGTACGCAGAATATCGTGACGGGCAATCAGCTGGTTAAAAACAGCAATAAAGGCTTCCAGCCGTTCTCGGCTGTCGAAGCCAAGTAAGTGTTGGGTCACATAGGCATCTCCTTCTAGCTGCAGCCGGTGATGGAAAAGGATGCCCTCCTGCAGCGGTGCTAGCGGATAGATATCTTGAATATTGCAGGCTCCACCCGGCACTGCCACTTCAATCTCGTGAATCTCTTCACCATTGAGTTCAAGCAAAGGCAGCATCTCTGGCTGGATCGCCGAGCAGCCATCCGGAATGCGGTTGGCCGGGATGATAATTTCCTGCCGCTCTGATGTCTGCGTCAAAGCCAGGGCAAAGGCCGCCAGTTCTGGGCATTGGAACAGTGTACGTACCTGAGCCGTCAGTCCCCGATGGCGCATTTTCTCCAGCACTTTCAGAGCCAATAACGAATGGCCACCCAGCTCGAAGAAGTTGTCATGGCGGCCCACCTGCTCCACGCCCAACACCTCAGACCAGATCTCCGTCAGTGCTTCTTCCACCTCGCCGTTAGGCGGCTCATACTGCAAGCCACTGGCCAAATCTGGCTCGGGCAACGCCTTACGGTCTACTTTGCCATTGGCATTCAGCGGCAGTGCTTCGAGCATGACCACGACGCCCGGCACCATATAGTCCGGCAGTCGCTGCCCCAGCGCTTCACGTAGTAAACTGGTGTCGAGTTCACTACCAGCCTGGGGAACCACATAGGCCACCAGTCTCGAACCTGTTGGGACTTCTTGCGCTACGACTACCACCGCGCGAACCGCCGGCTGAGCGAGTAGTTCGGCTTCGATCTCGCCCAGCTCAATACGTAGGCCGTGGATCTTCACCTGGTGATCGAGACGGCCCAGGTACTCAAGCTGGCCATCCTCACGCCAGCGCACCAGATCGCCGGTGCGGTAAAGACGTTCGCCCAACGCAAACGGATCAGCGACAAAACGTTCAGCGCTAAGGTCAGGGCGATGCAGGTAGCCCCGAGCCAACCCAATGCCTCCGAGATACAGCTCACCCGCTATGCCAACCGGTACGAGATTCAGATCGGCATCCAACACCAGCGCCTTGCGTGCCCCAATTGGCTGGCCGATCGGCACTTGGGACGATTGTCCAAGTCGTCCAGTATCATTCGACCATAGCGTCGGAGAGATAACGGCTTCGGCCGGACCATAGGCATTGAAAAGGCGCTCCGGTTGGCAAACTCGACGAATTCCTTCGAAGTCTTCACGAGACCAGGCTTCACCACCGGCAATGCAGAGGCGCACCGATAAGGAACCTACCGGCAAGCTTTGATAGAGATGGCGTAAATAAGCCGGTGGCAGATACAGCACGCTAACGGCATGCTGCTGCACCAGAGTGGCTAGCGTCTCGGTTCCTAGATATCGTCCCTGTGGGAGCACAAGGGCAGCCCCTGCTAGCAGTGGAAGCAACCACTGCTCCCCAGCGGCATCAAAACTGATCGAAGCAAACTGAAGCAGCCGGTCTTCAGGCATCAGACCATAGCGCTCTCCGGCCGCCTGAAGATGCATCGACAGCGGGCCATGACTCACTCCGACTCCCTTGGGCCGCCCGGTGGAACCCGAGGTGTAAATCACATAGGCGAGGTGTTCGCCATGCAGCGTCACCTCAGGGTTGGTCGAGGCATGCTGAGTGACATCCAGTCGATCCAGCTCGGTAACGTTCAGACTCTCAGCTACCGACAACGTATCGCGAAGATGCTGCTGGGTGAGCAGCAGCTCGATTCCGCTGTCTTCGACCATATGGGCCAACCGCTCGGCGGGGTAATCCGGATCCAGTGGCACATAGGCACCACCCGCCTTGAGAATCGCCAGCAGTCCCACCACCATCTCAATGGAACGCTCAACAGCGATGCCCACCCGCGTCTCAGGTTTTACGCCTAGGTCTGTCAGGTAGTGAGCCAACTGGTTGGCACGGATATTGAGTTGGGCGTAGCTGAGTGACTGGTCTTCAAATACTAGCGCCGCGGCCTCTGGGGTTGCCTCAACCTGTCGCTCAATTAGCTGATGGATTGGCTGGGCATCGGGATACCGTTGCGTGTTTACGCCCCATTTGTGTAATGTTAGTTGTTCATCTTTATCTAGCAGTTCGATATCGCTCAACGCGCATTTCGGCACCTCTGCCAGTGCCTGAAGAATGGCCGTATAGTACCGAGCTAGACGCTTAATGGTGGTTGCATCGAATAGCTCTTCTGCATAAACGAAGCTCGCCTCCAGGCTGCCATCCTTGCGTTCTACCACATTGAGCGTCAGTTCTAACTGCGCTCTTCCCTGCTCCAGCGACCAGGTTCTCAATTCCAGTCCTGGTAGCGTCTGCAGCGATCCATGATCTTGCCGCTGGTGATTGAACATTACCTGGAACAGCGGCGTGTGGCTCAGGCTACGCTCTGGCTGCAGCGCTTCCACTAATTGCTCGAACGGCAGATCCTGATGTTCTTGTGCCCCCAGCGCCGCACGCTTAACCTGTTCCAACGCATCAACTAGACTTAAGCAACCATTCAATTGGTTACTAAGCACCTGAGTATTAACGAAGAAACCCACCACGCCTTGAGCTTCCGTCCGGTGGCGGTTGGCGATTGGCACGCCGACCCGGATATTTTCCTGCCCCGTATATCGATACAGCAGCGCTTGGAAACCGGTGAGTAACGTCATAAACAGGGTGGCACCCTGAGCTTGGGTTCGCTTACGCAGCCCGCTTATCAGTGACTCTGGGAGCACCATGTGGTGGCGCGCAGCGTGATAATGACCATCGTTGCGGCGCGGGCGATCAGTCGGCAACTGCAGTACTGGATGTTCGTCGCCAAGTTCCGCCTGCCAGTAGACGAGCTGGCGCTCTTTCTCGCCTGCTTCCATCCATTGACGCTGCCAGAGAGCATAATCGGCGTACTGAATCGGCAAGGCTGGCGGCTGCCAAGTCTCCCCCGTCACCCGGGCGCGGTAGTCGGCAGTAAACTCATCAATGATCAACTGCATCGACCATCCATCGGATATGATGTGGTGCATCACCACCACCAATAGATGCTCCTCTTCGGCTAAGTGCAATAACCCCACCCGTAACAGCGGCCCCTGCTCCAAATCAAAGGGAACATCGCAGAGCTGCGTAACTTGATTTTCTATCGCTGCCTCGCGCTCATCTTTCAGTACATGGCTTAGGTCAATATCGTGCCACACCAAGTCGCCCTCAGCCTGTACCACCTGTATCGCACCACCTTCGCCATCGTCACGGAACACCGTGCGCAATGCTTCATGGCGCGCTACTAAAGCGGCGAAGCTACCTCGCAATGCTTCAGAATTAAGGGCCCCCTTAAGAATCAAAGCCCCAGTGATACGATAGGCGCTACTATCCGGATCCAGACGCCATAAAAACCACTGGCGGAGCTGGGCATATGAGAGCGAGCAAGTTTTCTGTTGTGATGAAGGACGAGAAAGAATAGGGAACTGGCCGATGCCCAATCCCTGAGTACGAATTTTCTCGTAAACCACACGGCGTTGCTCAGTTGGCAAGCCGGCAAAGCGCTCTGCAATACGGCGGGGATCGATGCTACTCATTGAACGGTATCCATGCTGTCGATGAAGGAATCAATGTCAGAGAGCGATTGCTCAAAGGAGTACCCACTGTTTAGCGTGGAAATGCATTCTGCTAAGTCACGGAGTAGTGGATTTTTAAACACCTGCGATATTTTGAGCTCCACTTGCATAACAGCTTGAGTGCGAGCCGCCATTTGCATCGCAAGTAGCGAGTGCCCCCCCAACTCGAAGAAGTTGTCGTGACGGCCCACACGTTCAACGCCAATTACCTCAGACCAGATTTCCGCCAACGCTTCTTCCATCTCGCCCTGAGGCGGCTCGTGCTGAGAGCCAC
>NZ_JABUZE010000085.1:0-15305 GCF_014897805.1 Halomonas sp. 3F2F | reverse complement strand
GCTCAATACGGTTAGGGCAAGTGGGTCGGTTTAATGGCGCTTACGGATAGACGAGGGGGAGGCTCCTGAGCAAGCAGCTGCTCGGGAGCTTGCAGAGGAGGCTGGCATCGGTGCAGGCCACTTTAAATCTATCGGTGTAACGGATCCTTTTACAACTCTAGTTAGAACAAGAGATCATCTTATCATTGCAACAGAACTCTATGAGCTAGCTGCTAGGCCTCCTGCCGATGATATGGTTGAACCTTTCAATGTTTCTCTTAATACTGCTGTTGAATACGTTTTAAATGGAAGTATTACACATACTACTTCATGCCTTTTGATTTTAAGAGCCGCATTCGAATATCCACAATACGTAAATGCAAAAGTAGCTGGTTTGTAGTGGGTGGTTGTCAGCTTTTTCGCGTTTGAACCAAACGACCTGGATGGGTGCCTTAGCCATGCCGTATCCTGTGGTTATGCTCGGCATAACGCCTATTCGTCATAAAACCATGACGTTACCCTCAAGGGATAGACGTCGTAAGCGGCAGGCCGCTACGCTAGCGTGTTAGACAAACTCAATAGGAGAGAGTGCATGTATATCGCCATGAACCGTTTTCGGATTGCCCCAGGCCGCGAAGAGGATTTTTTAGAGGTATGGCGTAACCGCGATTCTCATTTGGATGAAGTGCCGGGCTTTCAACAATTCCAAATGCTGCAGGGCGAAAGCCAGGAAGACCACACTGTGTTTATCTCCCACAGTGTGTGGGAATCGGAAGAAGCCTTCCGCGCCTGGACCAAGTCAGAAGCGTTCCGCAAGGCTCATGCTAACGCCAAGGCGCCGGAAGGTATCTACCTTGGCCCACCTAAGTTTGAAGGGTATGACGTGGTGCTATAAAGAGTTGGCTACCGCACGTTTAACCCCGTGCGGTAGCGCAAAGCCATTTAGGAAAACTCAGCGGCATTGAGCATTGCGTGCAGCAGCACGTTACAGCCAGCGTGCACATGCTCCGGAGTGGCACTTTCAATTTCGTTGTGGCTAATGCCGTCCTTGCAGGGAACAAAGATCATTGCTGCGGGGGCTACACGGCCGACGAACATGGCATCGTGACCAGCACCGCTGATGATATCCATGTGCGATAGGTTGAGCTGCTCGGCCCCTTCGCGCACTGCATCAACACAGGCTTTATTGAAGTGCTCAGGGGCAAAATCTGCGGTGGGCGTTAATTCATATTCCAGCCCATGACGTTGGCAAATTTCTTCGACGGCCGTCGCTAAGGATTGACTCATTGAGATCAGGGCTTCTGGCTCCCAGTGGCGCATATCCAGGGTCATTTTGACTTGGCCGGGAATAACGTTGCGCGAGCCAGGATGTAGTGACATACAACCAACCGTACCGCGCCCGTGGGGCTGATGATCAAAGGCAATTCGGTTAAGTGCTTGCGTCACTTCCGCTGCGCCCATCATGGCGTCGCGACGTAGATTCATTGGCGTGGGACCCGCATGGGCTTCAAGCCCGGTTAGGGTTAAATCAAACCACTTTTGACCAAGCCCACCGATAACCACGCCGATGGTGGTGTCGGTATCTTCTAAAATCGGCCCCTGTTCGATGTGTGGTTCAAAGTAAGCTTTAATCTCATTTGGTGAGACCTCATCGCTACCACGATAGTGAATGGCATCCAGTGCATCACTCACCGTGACGCCATCGGCGTCGGTGCGTGCCATCATGGCGTCAAATTCAAGCACGCCAGTAAATACCCCAGAACCCATCATGCAGGGTGGGAAGCGACAACCCTCTTCGTTAGTCCACGCAACGACTTCAATGGGTGATTTTGTAGTGATGTTGTGTTCATTAAGCGTTCGTATTACTTCTAGGCCTGAAAGTACGCCAAAACAGCCGTCATACTTCCCACCAGTGGGCTGGCTATCCAAGTGGCTGCCCGCCATGACGGTTTTGGCTGTTGGATCGCTGCCTTCCCGGCGGGCAAAAATATTACCGATATTATCAATGCGGATGGTGCAACCTTCTGCACGACACCACTGGATAAATAGGTCGCGTCCCTGTCGATCAAGATCCGTCAGCGCCTGTCGGTTAACGCCGCCCTTAGCAGTCGCGCCCAGCTTCGCCATGTCCATCAGCGATTGCCAAAGACGGTCGCTGTCGGTGCGTAAGGTGGCTAGCACGGTATTCGGTTCTACAAGCGAGTTCATGAGCATTCCTTTATGAGTTAGCACATATAAAGCTGGCGGCTGACCGTTTTTATTCATTAGTTACCAGCCAGCGTAGAGATAAACGCCTGCTTATTACGTATAAATTTTCTAACGTGAACACAAGAAAAGCGTAATTTTATAAACATGTTCAGTGGCGCATGCTGAGGCTATGTCTCATAGCGATGGAGCTGGACACCATGTTTGACCTACAAAACAACACTACCCCTCAGGCGTTTATTGACGAACAAAACGCTTCTCCCGGCGCGCTTAATCAGCACTATTGGATGCCGTTTAGCGCTAACCGTGATTTCCGTGCCAACCCGCGCATGATTACTGGCGCGAAAGGGCGCTATTACATCGATGACCAGGGCCGTAAGCTGTTTGATTCACTCTCTGGCTTATGGACCTGCGGCGCGGGTCACAATCGTGAAGAGATCCAAAAAGCGGTGGCGCAGCAGCTGGGTACTCTCGACTTTGCGCCAGGTTTTCAAATTGGTCATCCGCTGGCGTTTAAGCTGGCGGAAAAAGTGGCCAGCCTTACACCTGTTGGGCTGGATCATGTGTTTTTTACTAACTCTGGTTCAGAAGCCGCTGATACCTCTGTCAAAATGGCCAAGGCCTACTGGCGGCTAAAAGGTAAGCCCGAGAAGACACGCATGATTGGCCGTGCCAAGGGCTATCACGGGGTGAATATTGGTGGCACCAGCCTGGGTGGCATCGGTGGCAACCGTAAGCACTATGGCCAATTGATGGATGTGACGCATCTGCCGCACACGCTGCAGGCAGGTCACGCCTTCACTCGTGGCCAAGCCGAAACCGGCGCTGAGCTTGCTGATGCGTTGCTTGATCAAATCGCCCTGCACGATGCATCCACCATTGCGGCTGTGATCGTTGAGCCGATGTCTGGCTCTGCTGGGGTGATTGTGCCGCCCAAAGGCTATCTGGATCGGCTGCGCGAGATCTGTACCGCCCACGATATTCTGCTGATATTCGATGAAGTGATCACTGCTTTTGGTCGCAGTGGCGCAACTACCGGCGCAGAAGCGTTTGGCGTTACGCCGGATATCATGAACGTTGCCAAGCAGATCACCAACGGCGCTATTCCTATGGGCGCGGTGATTGCTTCCAGCGAAATTTTCGACACTTTTATGCACGCTGGCGGTGCCCAACACGCCATTGAGTTTTCCCACGGTTATACCTATAGCGCCCACCCTGTCGCTTGTGCCGCTGGCTTAGCGGCGCTTGAAATGATGGAGCGTGACAACTTCCCTGCCCAGGTAAGTGCTATCGCGCCCGCTTTTGAACAAAAGCTGCACGCTCTAAAAGGCCGCAATCACATTGTTGATATTCGTAACTATGGCTTAGCGGGCGCACTTCAATTGGCGCCCCGAGATGGCGACCCCACCATTCGCCCTAGGGATGCCCATTTAGCCTTGTGGGAAGCTGGGTTTTACGTGCGCTATGGCGGCGACACACTGCAGTTCGGCCCTCCGTTTGGCTCTACAGAGGCTGAGCTAGAGCGGCTGTTTGATGCCGTTGCCACCACCCTGGATTCGTTAGCATAACCGACTGATCTAAACTTCAGAGCGTTAAAAAGAGAGTTTAAATATGAGCGTTGTTTCCCATCTAATTAACGGTGAATTAATCGACAGCCAGCGCACGCTGGACGTGACCAACCCTTCAACGGGTAAAGTGATTCGCCAAGTAGCGGACGCCAGCGCTGCCGACGTAGAGCGGGCTATTGCCGCCGCCCAAGCTGCGTTTCCCGCTTGGCGAGATACGCCACCTGCTAAGCGCGCCCAAGTGATGTACCGCTTCAAGCAACTGCTAGAGGAGCACGCTGACCGCTTGGTGCAATTGGTCAGTGAAGAGCACGGTAAAACCCCTGAAGATGCGATGGGCGAACTGAAGCGCGGCATCGAAAATGTCGAGTATGCCTGCGGTGTGCCTGAGCTATTAAAAGGTGAGTATTCCCATAACGTTGGGCCGGGCATTGATGCGTGGTCCAATTTCCAGCCATTGGGCGTAGTGGCCGGCATTACTCCGTTTAACTTCCCTGCCATGGTGCCGCTGTGGATGTATCCGATGGCGATTGCTTGCGGCAACACCTTTATTCTCAAGCCTTCGGAAAAAGACCCTTCGGCGGCGATGGCGGTAGCCGAGCTGTTGCAAGAAGCTGGGTTGCCAAAAGGCGTGATGAATGTGGTGCACGGTAGTCGCGAAGCGGTGGAAACGCTGCTAGATGCTAAGGCCGTTAAAGCCATCTCATTTGTTGGCTCAACGCCGGTAGCGGAAGCTATCTATTCTCGTGGTTCGGCCGCTGGCAAACGCGTTCAGGCTCTGGGTGGGGCGAAGAATCATGCCGTGGTACTTCCAGACGCCGATTTGGAAAACGCCGCCAACACCCTGATGGGAGCGGCTTACGGAAGCTGTGGTGAGCGTTGCATGGCGATTTCGGTGGCGGTGTGCGTGGGTGACGAGACGGCAGATCGGTTAGTTGAAACGCTGCTGCCTAAAATTGCTGAGCTCAAGGTTGGCCCTGGTACCGATAAAGGCTTGGATATGGGCCCGCTGGTGACGGCAGAGCACCGTGACAAGGTGTTGGGCTATATCGAAGACGGCATAAAGGCAGGTGCGTCACTAGTGGCCGATGGCCGTGAGCTGAAAATCGCGGGTCATGAAGATGGCTATTTCGTTGGTGGTTGCCTGTTCGATAACGTTACTACCGAGATGCGCATTTACCAGGAAGAGATTTTCGGGCCAGTGCTGTGCGTGGTGCGGGTCGGCAGCTTAGATGATGCTATGCAATTGATTAACGACCATGAATACGGCAATGGCACCTGCCTGTTTACTCGCGATGGCGAGGCTGCTCGACGCTTTACCGATGGCATCGAAGTGGGCATGGTGGGTGTTAACGTACCGCTTCCCGTACCGGTGGCCTACCATAGCTTTGGCGGCTGGAAACGCTCGTTGTTTGGCGACCTTCACGCCTACGGCCCTGACTCTGTACGCTTCTATACCCGCCGAAAAGCGGTTTCCCAGCGCTGGCCTTCGGTGAGCGAAGCCACACGTGCCGAGTTTTCGTTTCCCACTAACCAACGTTGACGCCGTAAGCTAACTACGCCATCTTCTCTGCACCACTGCTCAGCGGTGGTGCACTTTTTTGGTGTGCGTATCTTAGTCGTAAAGGGACGAGCAGCGTGGCGAGAACACAGGACGAAATTCGGCAAACCAACGTAAAAAAGATTCTTCAGGCGGCGGAGCAATTGTTTGCTGAAAAAGGCTATGCCGGAGCATCGATGGGGGAAATTGCCCAGTTGGCCGATCTGCCCAAATCCAACGTGCACTACTATTTTTCCACTAAAAAGGCGCTCTACCAGGAAGTGCTGCTAGCGCTGCTGGAAATCTGGAAACAGGACGCGCTGTGCTTCGAACTCTACGACGACCCACGAGTAGTGCTTTCTAGCTATATCCGCGCCAAAATGAATCATTCTCGCTACCGCGCTCACGGCTCGAAAATATGGGCGGCGGAAGTAATGCAGGGCGCACCCATTCTGAAAGAGCGCCTGCGCGATAACTTATACGAATGGGCTAAATTGAAAGAGTCAAAAATTCGCGAGTGGGTCGAGTCCGGCCAAATTAACCCCGTTGAACCGTCCTACCTCCTTTATATGATTTGGGCATCGACCCAGCACTACGCCGACTTCGACTACCAAATCTACCTGCTTAACGACAATAAACCCTTAGACGACCTGCAGTTTGAAAAAGCCGTACAGTCGGTAACCTCGGTGATCTTGCGGGGGATTGGGTTGACGGCGTGAGCAGTACTCAACGACTGAGCTGCACAGACGTATCGAACTTATGCCGTTTTCGCGATAGTAACGTGCGGAACTTGCGCAGGTTGTCGTGGGCATAGAGCACGCTGTCGCAGAAGCGGTCGTACTCATCTAAATCAGCGACTGCCACGATCAACACAAAATCACACTCACCCGTTACTTGATAGCACTGCTTCACTTCAGGGGCGTTGACCGCTGATGTTAAGAACTGCTGGTAGAGTAACTTGTTATCCCGCTCCATGGTGACTTCCACCACCATGTGTAGGCGCTGGCCTAAGGCATCAGGGTTGAGTAGCGCCACTTCACGCTCAATGACTCCCGCATCGCGTAATCGATTAACCCGCTTTAAACAGGCAGAGGGGGAAAGCCCTATTTTATCCGCTAATGCTTGATTGGTCAGGCTGGAATCGCGTTGAAGCTGGTCAAGAATTCTTCGATCAATAGCATCCATGAAATAAAATTCTCTTCCTATGTTTATAAAGAACGAATAGTGATTGTAGGCACCGTATTGGAAAGAAGATTCTGCGTCATCTCCATTATCATAACGTTTGTTAAAACGATGGCAATGAAGGGCTTGATGCGGATCACAATTCACTATTTATTGGCGGTAGTAGGTCGTGTACTGCAAGACGCGCTGCGCGTGTATGTGACATTACTCAAAATCCTGATACCTGCTTTGCTCATCGTCAAAGGGTTAGAGCTACTCGGTATGATCGAGTGGCTGGGGGCGGCATTAGCTCCTTTAATGAGCACACTCGGTTTGCCTGAACAAATGGGTGTTGTGTGGGCGGCGGCGCTCTTCACCAATTTGTACACCGCCATTGCGGTGTTTTTCCAAGTCGTCGGTGAAACGCCTTTGAGTGTTGAGCAGGTAACGGTACTGGGTGCGTTGATGCTGGTAGGGCATTCGCTTCCCGTTGAGGGAGCGGTAGCCAAGCGCGCTGGCGTACCTTGGTGGGGCACGCTGGTTCTGCGTGTGGGCGGGGCTTTATTGCTTGCTTGGCTGTTACACTGCTTCTATTCGTATTTTGGTTTGTTGCAAGCACCCGTTGAATTGGTATGGCAGCCAAGTTTTTCATCAGCACCAACGCTCAGCAGTTGGGCGTTGGCACAGTTGGAAACGTTAGCGCTTATTTTTGTGATTATTTTAGCGCTGATTGTGCTCTTAAAACTTTTAAAAAGGCTGGGTCTAGAGCGTTGGATTCATCTTGGCTTGCTACCGTTGCTCAAGCTATTAGGCATTGGCCGTTCGGCAGCGAATGTGACGGTCATTGGTTTCACGCTGGGGTTAAGCTATGGCGCAGGGCTGCTGATTCGTGACGTGCAAAACGGGGTGCTTAGCAAGCGCGACAGCACGCTAGCGCTGTGTTTTCTCGGCCTCTGCCATAGCGTTATAGAAGATACACTGCTGATCTTAATGCTTGGAGCCGATATAACGGGCATTTTATGGGCACGGCTGTTGTTTGCCGTTATTGTCACCGCGGTGATTGCCCGTTGGCCCAAAGCTACGGGGAATCAGCAATAGGCCGGTACGCTTTTAGAGATGCTTTGAGCTGGCCAATTCTCGGCAAGCCTCCAGTATCTCTTTGGACAGTGACTCATCGTTCAGCGTGCGAGCGATAGCAAGTCCCCCCACCATGGCGACCACTTGTTGAATAATTTGGCGTCGAGTTAGTTGGTCTGCTGGCGTCATTTGACTCACCCTGTCGACAAACCCTTTGAAGAGTAAGGTGTAGGTTGACCGAATAGGGAGGTCTTGTTGAGCGACATCGCTAATCAGGCATGCCAATGGGCAAGGGACTTGCTGGCCGAAAATGTGCTCTTCACTTAGATATCGCTCTATGCCTTGTTCAGGTAAATGCTCTAGTGCTAACCGCTGGGCTGCTTGAGTTGCAGCATGCTTGAGCGCCTGAGTGTATAAATCACTTTTTGATTCAAAGTGAGCGTAGAACGCGCCGCGTGTCATACCTGCTTCTTGCATAACAGTATCTATGCTCACGCCGTTGAATCCATGGTGAGTGAAAAGACGAGCAGCAGCGTGCAATATTTTTTCATGCGAGTGCATTTTGTGCGATTCATCCCACGGCATTATTAACCCCTCCTTGTATTGGCATTGATTAGCTCATTTTTGCTTTATCCAAAATATGTTGTTGAACATATTGTGCCTGTCGTTACTCTTCACTACTACCTATATAAAACGAGAGGAGCGTAATAATGAGCACTTTATCGCAAGAGAAAGGTGTACATATCCTGGGGCCACAATTTAGTACCTTTGTGCGAAGTGTGCAGTTGTGCTGCGAAGAGAAATCAATTCCTTATACGCTTGGTATGTCAATAAACGGCAATGCTATCGACTTACACAGCTCAGAGCATTTACGCATAAACCCTTTTGGAAAAGTGCCTATATTACTTCATGGGGAGCATCAGCTTTGTGAAACGGCTAGCATTTGTCGCTATTTAGATGAGGCCTTCGAAGGCTATCAATTGCAGCCTGAAGCCGCTTGGGAGCGAGCCTTAGTGGATCAATTTTCTGCTTGGCTATCAATCTATGTGGATGAAGCAATTGTGCGGAGATATTTGTTAGAGTTCTATTTCCCAAAAGGGGAGAATGGGACAGTACGGAAAGATTATATCCGAGCAGCTGAGCCGGAGGTTGCTCGAATGTTATCACTGTTAGAGCTTCAGCTAACCAAGCAGCCTTATTTAGTGACTGAATCCTTTAGTGTTGCAGATGCATTGGCCGCGCCGATGTTGGATTATTTAAGTAAGTTGCCGCCTGCTGTACCTTTGTTACAAAAAACGCCGCATTTATCCGCCTACTTAAAGCGGATTCAGGATCGGCCCAGCGCGCGCAATGTATTTGTTGTGGCATAAACAAAGGCGGGCGAGCCACTGTGGCTTTCCCGCACTTATAGCGATTGGTTTGATATGTCGCGAAATCAATAGTCCAAGTAAAGCTTACCTTCACCAGCGATGATCGCTTGCCCAGCTACTGTTACAAACCCTTGCTCTATATTGCCATTGGCGGCGGTGTGGATAACGCTGGGCCGCCCCATTTCAACACCCTGGTGAATCTTGCAGTGTAGGGGCTCTGGTTTGAGTGACGCTAAATAGCCGGTTAAGGCTGCTGCAGCGCTGCCAGTGGCGGGATCTTCACAAATACTGGCGTGCATGCAGAACATACGGCTCCGTATAATCGTCTCTTCGTTATCGTGTTGCTCCATCACATAAAGGTATATCTGCTCAGTGCCGCTGCGCGCAACGGCATCCGCCCATACTGCACCGGCGATTTGAATCTGCTCAAGGGCTGCTAGGTCAGCTAGTTCAATAAGATGAAAGGGCAGCCCGAAAGAAGCAATGATGGGATCGCCAATGACTTGGTGGATGTCTAGCCCCAGTAGCTCAACGGCAGTGAGACGATCAATCGTGCTGCCCGTGACCATGACGGGCTGGGCGGTTTTGAAGGTTGCTCCCTCTCGTTCATAATTAACCGCTAATGCACCGACAGGTGGCTGTAGCACAATGCCTTGCTCGCGGTTGACGAGGTTTAACTCCGCTAGTAGATGCGCGGTACCTACCGTGGGGTGGCCAGCAAACGGCAGCTCAGCCGTGGGTGTGAATATCCGCATAGGGTAGTGATTAGCCGTAGTCGGCGCGCCTAAAAATACCGTCTCTGCCAAGTTAAGTTCATTGGCAATTGCCTGCATAGTGCTGGTTTCAAGCTCATCGGCATCTAAAAAAACTGCCAACTGATTGCCCGAAAAAGGCTTATCGGTAAACACATCCAACAGGTAATACTCAGCAGTTTTCATAGGGACCTCTTTTGCATGACGAGTGCTGCCAAAACGGTTTACAACCCTCTTTTTGCGCCTGGGTGCGAGTGATTCCAATATCTTCCAGCAGTCGGTCATCAAGGGTTAGTAGCTGACGGCGGCTACGGCGGCGTTGATGATAGTGACGTAACTGACAGCGAAACTGAGTGAGGCTGAAGCGTAGCATGGCAGTTCTCCTTGATGACGATGTGCTCCACCAGATTACGCAGCCATGCTAGGTCAATACAGATATAGGCTTTTCTATTTTAAAGATACAGATGGTATATGTTATACCTCTGTATGATTGCTGGGCAGGGTATCTGTATTGTTTTTAAAACGTCTTCAAGAACGTTTTGAAGAGCGATTTTAAAAGCATTTCAAAAATAGAGGGCTGGAGTCATGACGCGCTACGAAGAGGTCGCTTGTATT
Source organism: Halomonas sp. 3F2F (assembly GCF_014897805.1). NCBI lineage: Bacteria > Pseudomonadati > Pseudomonadota > Gammaproteobacteria > Oceanospirillales > Halomonadaceae > Halomonas > Halomonas sp. 3F2F. The sequence continues at coordinate 5,041 of NZ_JABUZE010000085.1, read as the reverse complement.
TTGCGGGAGCGAATTGAGCACGGTATTTACCGCGTGGGGGATCGCCTGCCTTCTATTCGAGCGGTATGTCAGGAGCTTGATGTCAGTATCTCGACGGCTCAGGAAGCCTATCGGCAACTGATGGATGTGTCGCTGATCGAATCACGGCCGAAATCGGGCTACTTTGTACTTCCAAGCAGAGTGCCTGCGGTGCTGCCTTCTGTCTCTCGTCCTGCGCAGTGCCCGCTGGATGTCTCCCAATGGGATCAAGTATTAGAGCTGGTCGCTACCGAGCGTGACGATAGTCGGCTGCTGCTTGGGCGCGGTGTGCCGAACCTGGCTTATGAAACGCTTAAGCCGCTGTCGAAAACACTGGCGGGGCTGCACCGTAAGAACGATCTGAATGGCTTTAACTACGACAAACTGAGTGGTAGCCCCGAGCTGCGTCAGCAGGTAGCGCGGCTGGCCATTGCCTCCGGCTGTTTGCTGCACCCGGATGACATCATGATCACCACCGGCTGCCAGGAAGCATTGTCGATAGCGCTGCGCACCCTTACTCAGCCTGGCGACGTGGTGGCCGTGGACTCGCCTAGCTTTTACGGCACCATGCAGATCCTAAAAGCCAATGGCCTGAAAGCGTTGGAGATTCCTACTGATCCGCAAACGGGCATTAGTTTGGAAGCGTTGGAAATGGCGCTGGAGCAGTGGCCGATCCGTGCCATCCAGGTCACTCCGACGTATAACAATCCGCTGGGCTACACCATGAGCGAGGCGCGCAAACAGGCGCTGTTTCAACTCGCCCAACGCTTCGACGTGGCCATCATTGAAGACGATATCTACGGTGATCTCTCCTATACCCACCCAAGGCCGTTGACGGTGAAGTCTTTCGATGACGATGGGCGGGTGCTGTTATGCAGTGGCTTTTCGAAAACGGTGGGGCCAGGGTTACGAGTGGGTTGGCTGGCGCCGGGGTGTTATCGAGATAAGGCGCTGCATATGAAGTATGTCTCTACCGGTGCCTCGGCCACATTGCCGCAGTTGGCGGTGGCGGAGTTTGTCGCCAAAGGCCACTACGAGCGTCACCTTCGCTATGTTACCCGCCAATATCAGCGCCAACGGGACATCATGATCAACTGGGTGCAGCGCTATTTTCCAGAAGGCGCGGGCATCAGTTATCCGCAAGGCAGTTTTTTGCTATGGGTGGAGTTACCTGCCGCCGTGGACTGCGTACGTCTTAATGAACGCTTAGCCAAGCGCGCCATCCATGTGGCTCCTGGCTCGCTATTTTCAGCCTCGGGCAAGTTTCGCCAGTGTTTGCGACTTAACTACGCATTTACGCTAACACCGGCCATTGAAGATGCCGTGCGCACCGTGGGAGAGCTTGCCACCGAGATGGTGGAGGAGGCACAGCGGTATGAGGTATCGCTAAGTTAAAACGCTTCTTGAACGGTACGCCATACGCACATACCAATGAAGTAAACGGATGCAATGCCCCACCCCCATAGTGCCCAAGCGGCATGTTCGGGGCTTGAGAGCACCAGTGACGTTGTACAGGCGCACCATAATAGCGTGACGGCGATATTGAGTGGCATGAACTGACGAACACGAAACGGATGCAGGAACTTCATCTTGGTCACGGTAAGAATGGCGAGAAAAACGATAGATGCAAAGGTGATGAAGGGCGGTAAATCGAGAATATAAAAATAGGCCGCAGCAATGTTCCAGGCAGCAGGAAAGCCAACAAAGTAATTATCCTGGCTTTTCATATTAGTGTTGCAGAAACAGAACATCGATGACAGCAGAATGATAAACACTGACAGCAATTCGAAATTGGGCGGTAACTCTATAAAGAAGTAAATGAACAGAGCGGGAATAAATGCCCAGGTTAGATAATCGATGACCATATCAAGCGTCGAGCCATCGAAGTGGGGCAGGATGGTTTTTACTTCATACTTACGCGCCAGAGTGCCATCGAAACCATCGACCATCATCGCCGCGCCAAGCCATAGTAAGCAGGCGACTGGATTGTTGTCGATCAGCGAGAGCAGCGCCATTGTGCCGAGCAGTACGCCGCTGGCCGTGAATATATGCACGCTCCAAGCTTTCCATATCGAAGCGCGGGATTCTGTGTGAGAAGAGAGCGTTTGGACCACGTTGACCCCATTGGGAACGTGATGTCCCCTTGCTGTTCGGTGTATAGATGAGTGTGTAAAAATCATACCCTACTACAAGACGGCACCCAGCGAATACGTAGGCCGGCCATCTGGGCATGGCACGTTTGTGCAAAAAGTATAGTGTCTTGTGCCTCTGTTGCTACTTTGGTCGTTGAAATTGCTGCCTTGCCTGTTCGACTTGTTCTCGAGTGATGCACGTCAGCGAGTGATCATTGAGTAGCCCCATCGCCTGCATAAACGCAAATGCAGTGGTTGGACCAACGAATTTCCAGCCGCGCTTTTTCAAATCTTTAGCCAGTGCGATGGATTCAGGCGAGGTGGTCTGAGTTTGTGGTGCGGCAAGTGAGTCGAGGGTTGGCTCGAAACGCCAGAAATATGTGGCCAGTGAACCTTCCTGCTTGACCATTTCCAGCGCCCGTTGGGCATTGTTAATCACCGCCTCGATTTTGCCACGATGGCGAATAATGCCCGCGTCCTGCAGCAAGCGCTGCACATCCTCTTCGCCAAAGCGGGCAACGTGATGGAAGTCGAAATGATGGAAGGCAGCGCGAAAGTTCTCGCGTTTGTTGAGAATGGTGCGCCAACTTAAGCCCGACTGAAAACTTTCCAGGCAGAGCTTTTCGAATAACCGCTGGTCGTCAACCACCGGAAACCCCCACTCGTTGTCATGGTAGGGCAGAAATTCGGCGGCACCGCCACACCACTGGCAGCGTGGCAGGTTATCAGGGGCAATAAAGTCGGACATAGTAACGCCTCAGATTGTGTTAAACATACTGTATTCCATTGGCGATACGTTGTTTACTGAATGTTTCGAATACCCGTGTTGGAAAGTAGCCAGCCCACTACGTAATACGTTCAGGAGGTAGCACTATGACCAAGGTTCGCGCAGCGACCATTGACGATCTTGATGTCTTAACCGAGCTATTGGATGGCTATCGGCAGTTCTATAATCAGCCGAGTGATGTCGGTGCGGCGCGGGATTTCTTGCGTCAGCGCTTTGGGCTGGCGGATTCGCGCATTTTAGTGAGTGAAAATAGTGACGGTAATCTCACTGGTTTCGTGCAACTTTATCCTGGAGTTTCCACGGTGGGCTTGAATGCGCGTTGGACGCTAAATGATCTTTTTGTGTTGCCGGAGTGTCGCGATAAGGGCACGGGAAGGGCGTTAATGGAAGCCGCCACCCAGCTGGCTCGCGAGCATGGAGTCGCGCGCTTAATCCTTATGACGCAGGTAGAGAATGAGCGCGCCCAGCACCTTTATGAGTCCTTGGACTGGCAGCGCAACACGGCGTTTTACGGTTATCTGCTGGATTTGACCTCCTCACCGCCCTGAAGGACGGTGATTCCTGGTTGTCGCCTTCCAGGTTCCTGCTTCGCAGCCCGTTGCCCTTGGTGATGGCACCTCTGGTCTTACACAAGCTCCACAGGCTTAACCTCCCGCAAGCCCTGCGGTAGTCTTTTCGTGCTGACGGAGCTTGTCAGCGCCCACCAACATCGCCTTGCCCGATTGCAAAATATTTCGAGCGGCATTTACGTCGCGGTCAATGCCTTGGGTGCCGCAGCTTGGGCAGTCCCAGGTGCGTACGTTCAGCGGCATGTTGTCGGTGATATGACCACAGTGAAAACAGCGTTTCGAGCTGGGATACCACTTGTCGATCTGGACGAAATCGCGTCCGTACCGTTCTGCTTTATACGTTAATTGCTGGGTGAGCTGGTGCCAGCCCACGTCGCTGATGGCCTTGGCCAGTTTGCGGTTTTTGACCATATTCTTAATCTGCAAACTCTCGGCGGCAATGACTTGGTTCTCGTGAATAAGCTGCGTAGAGAGTTTATGGGTGGTGTCACGGCGCTGATCGGCCAGCTTGGCATGCACCTTCGCCACACGAAGCCGCGCCTTGGCGTGGTTGTGGGAGCCTTTTTGCTTACGTGACAACCGGCGCTGCGCTCGCGCCAGCTTGTGCTCGGTGCGGCGTAGAAAGCGTGGATTGGGGATTTTGTCACCGTGGCTGGTGATGACGCGGTGGGTTAGCCCCAGGTCAATACCCACCATCTTGGGTGTCACCAGCAGCGGCGTCATGGCTTCTTCTACCAGGAAACTGACGTGGTAACGGCCAGCCGTGTCACAGCTGACGGTAATGCTGGTGGGGTGACTGGTAAAATACCGGCTCCAGCGGATGTTAAGCGGGGCTTTGTGCTTAGCCAGCCAAAGCTTGCCATCGCGCCAGCGAAAGCCGTTGGCCATGTAGGTGGCTGACTGCTTGCGCTGTTTTTTCTTGAAGGTGGGATACCGCGCCTGGCCTTTGAAGAAGTTGCTAAACGCCCGATCCAGATGCCGGAGCGACTGTTGCAAGCAGACATTGGACACCTCGGCCAGAAACGCCGTCTCCGGCTGTTTCTTGAGGGTGGTGAGGGCTTTGGCGGTAGCGTTATAGCCCATGCGCTCTTGGCGCTCGAACCACGCATCCGTGCGCTGGCGCAGGAAATGGTTGTAGACGTACCGCACACAGCCAAACGTCCGAGCAAGCTGTTCGGCTTGTTCAGGCGTGGGATAAAACCGATAACGGTAGGCGCGGTGTACGGTGCTCACACTTAAAATCTAGCGCGGTATAAATAGCCGGTCAACCAAGAGGCGCGACGCGCCTCGCGCTATCCTTCCTCGCACTAGAAGTACGAGGTTTGACGCGCAAATTGATCAAATAACGGCAATGATGGCTAATGAGCAGTCATCTTCTAAAGTATTAGCACTCATATATTGACTAGGCGTGCCAAGCCCGGCGTTCAGCCGGGCTCAAACGACAGTGACTTACAACACAGCTTTTTAAGTGCAATACAGGTTTATGCGTTGCTTAAGTGGTTATGCAAAAGTTATCGAGTTACTTTTTCCGTAAT
>NZ_JABUZE010000006.1:0-763 GCF_014897805.1 Halomonas sp. 3F2F | reverse complement strand
AAAAGACGACAAATTCAAGATTATTGTCATTATCTTGAATTTTTTTTCAGCCATGAATTTACTTAGCTGAACGCTTCGCTTCGATCACCTTATTGACTTGATATGCATAGCCACCGGCCACCGATACAGCGACTACCAAGACGCCAAAGATGATGGGGAGAATGGCAGGGCTATCGCTTAGAAATACGGAGATCGAGTTCATGCGTACACCTCACAGAGTGCTACGGGTTATCAGTTAATTGTAACGATGGTCGGTTCTAATGCGAGTCACTTTTCGCGTTAGAACCGACCATCAGCCCATAGCATGGATAGGCACTAACGCGCTGCGCTTGTTGGCCGCCCAGCCGCCACCGAATCAAAGATTCGGCGTCTCTGGAGCGGCAGCGGTAACGAGAGAACACCTGGTATTTTCTGAGCAACAAGGGAGGCGCAAGCCTGCCTTTCCGCTGCGCTCCAAGGCAGGCTTGCGCCTCCCAACTTTTCGCACGTGCGAAAAGTCAGGATACGTTCGCCTTGCTAGCCACTATCGGCACGCCCCGCTGGGCGCTGACCCCTCTCACGCGCTGGCTAGACACATCATGGACTGCTGCACTGACTGACTGTTACTCCGCTAGGAGCCGTCGCCTCGGCGTTTTTATTGCGGTGCCGGTCTAATCCCCTTACCCGCTGCCAGTGCCCCTGGAACGCGACTCCAGGGCGTTTGATGCGCGATGCACGCTGAACCGTATGTGAGATTCCCCGTCTCGGCTCAACTACTGCGCCC
>NZ_JABUZE010000084.1:0-18044 GCF_014897805.1 Halomonas sp. 3F2F | reverse complement strand
CTTCCAGCCAGGCCTCATCAGCATCCTCGGGCAACGGCCAAGTGATGCCCTTCGCCTGGGCCTGGCTGACGTACTTGCCGACCACGCCTTTGGAGAGACCACAGGCGCGGGCAATGCGGTCGTGGCTCAGGCCTACTTCGTGCTTGAGGCGCAAGACCTCGATGATCTGTCGCATGGAAATCCTCGCAGCCGGCATCCGCACTTCCTCGTGATGAAAAAGAAGGGTATGCCGAATAAAGTTAAAGAATTCCAGCGTGTTGGATGTGATTCCGGGGGAACGTGACCGATGATTCCGGCAACGTGACCGGCGATTCCGGAAAACTGCCCAAAATCGGTCACGATAAAACGGAATGCGCGGTCACCATCATCCAGAACAGACGGTCACGTTCAAACGGAATGGGCGGTCACGATAGGGCGGAATACGCAGTGGCTTGTCGATGCCGAGGAAGGTGGTGAAAGCATGGCCCCCTGATGTCCAAAACTACCCAGAAATTGTGGGATGAAAACAGCGATGAACCGTAAAATGCTTATGAATCTCCAAGGTATGACGTTTACCGAGCAGGGTGCCCGCGACTATTACGGCAGTCGGTTTGAGACTACCGAGTTGGTGTGGGTCACTCTCGATGAAGAAGGCGAAGTGGTCGAAGGCAAGTCCGACGACTGTGTATAACAAACAGCAAGGAAACCACGCTCATGGCCAGACTAACCAAAGCCGAAGCCGCTTGGGTAAAGAAATTGCAGGAAGTCATGAATGAGTGCCCGAGCAAGCGTATACAGGCATTCACCATCGGGGATAGTGAGCTGAATCTGTTTGACGGCAGCAAGGAGAATGCAATACAGGCCGCACTTGATGGACGCGGCGGGCCTTCGGACTTTTGTCAAGCAGTTACCCATGTAGGCGCTGATCTTGCTCAGATACGGTGCCCGTTCGCTGTCCACTCGACCGCCGGATAATAGGAAAACCAATGCCATTGACTGATTATAAATTTTGCGGAAAGGTCGAATTGGAACTCGTAGCCAACAAGAAAACCGTGCAGGGAAGCAACAGCAAATTTGATTTTTGGAATGGCAAAGACTGGCCTATTCCGGTTGGCTCGTTAAGCCGGTGGGGTAATTCGTTAAGGTAAAAAAGCGAGATTGCATGGGTGCCTCCTGCATGTGTGATTTAAACAAATCTCCTTGCAGCATAGAGACCGTTAGCGCGCTTTCAAGTTCGTCGAAGAATTAACTATATCGAGATCGGCAAAGCCCTCACCTGAGAACGAAACAATGGGGTGTATGACATCACCAGCACTGTTGTAGTCGTAGCTGAAGGCAGCATTAAAAGGGCTGCCACTGAAGTCTGCACCGGTTTTTTGCTCTAGCTCCCGCAGGAGTTGCGCATAAATGACCTCAACACCACGAAGCGACAAGCTAGCGGCATGGGGAATCCGGCTATCCTTAAAGCCTTCCTCAGCACTAAAACCTACAGAGTCCACAGTGAACATGGTCGTACCGTCTACCATTTTGAACGCAACATCCTCAACGGTGACCGTATTATCAAAAAGACTATTACTAATCGATCCATAGGTGACGCGCACATTGCCTTCGCTCGATGACTCAACCAAGTTAACCAGATCACTTACACCTGCTCTGGCCCTTTTATCCGCCTCATCCATGGCTATTTTGCCGACAAAGCCAGCAATCGAAATAGCCATACCTACAATCACAACCCCGAAACTGACAGCAAGCTTTGACGCCATTACTACTACCTTTTGAATAATTTAATTGTTGAACCAAGACGATCAACGCCACAGCGTCCGAGCCGAACACTGTGACAAGAGATCAAGAACCGCCAAAACCATAGGCAGCAAGGATTTCAGGCCCACCAAAAACCAATGAGACGCCCGCTACCAAAACAGCCAGCCAAAAAATAAGGTTGGAATTCACGTTAATTACCCCCTGACTCGGACAAGCTCCAGTAACCTCTGTAGGCCACGCCTTGCTCTGGATCGCCCGACATGTGTATGTTATCGGCAAGCACCCCCTCTCGGAAGCCCTCTATGGCCTGAGGGCCAATAACCTCAAGCGCTCTCTCGGCCAATGCTTCTTTATGATGATCCAGCACACCGCCCGACGCAGACTCTACACCTTCCGGCCACCACTCGTATGTGATCACCCCTTTCATTTACGCCCCTCCTGCTCTGGATGCTGGGCACTGTGACGCTGGAGATCTTCCAGAGTCAGGGTGCTGACGAAACGCTTGATACGGAAGCTCTCGGCTGGCCAAGGCTCACCCTCAATCATCTGATCACTAGGCTTGAGCCAACGAAGTAGTTGCTCGGCGCTATGGAACTGGTGACCTGTTTGATACCCCAACTCCGGCGACAGGCGGATGCCACGATAGCGCAGCCGCTGATGATGATGCATGCTCTCCAGTAGAGTGATTAGAGGGCTCTGGGGTCGAACCGTACGTGGCAGTTGCCCTGTCACCTGGTGTCGGATGAACGCTTGTGGTCGGCGTATCAGGTATCGCATTTGTTTGGGGTGCATAGATGATCTCCTCACGTTTTCGAAACCACCAACATCGCATTGGGCAGGGCAACTGCAAGGGCTGTCGTTGCCAGCCCGCCAAGAAACCCATACACGCTGCAGCAACCCACACTTTACCCGCGTCTTAATCCGACACCGACAAAAACGCAGGAACCGCAAGGCTCTCACCCAGCTTGACTGCAACGTAACAACGCATGGCAGCGATAAGCACAGTTTCTCCGCACCCACGAAAAGAAATGCTCTCCGTTGACCGTGAAAGAACACAAACGCCCCCTGCATCAGTCTGCAACGAAAACTGGTGCTGGCCACACTCTCGCAGCGCATCAATGATCGGCCCTCCTTCAGACCACTTAGTTGAAGGGGAATACTCCCGACCTATTAAGCCGTACCGCTTCAAGCCGCGACCGCTTTCTTCCCATATCCAGTACCCGGACTCACTGCCCGACCCAAACCCCATAGGGTCGCGCCTGATGACTAACCCCTCTGCCTTGGCGACAGCCCAATCAAGCGCTTCCCCCTGCAAATCCGATACGCTCACGCTTTGCATAACACCCTTCCTCGCTCAGTCACACATGTCTTCACTGTCAAACCACAAAACCTCTTCTATGCCGGTCTCCCACGCCTTCTCTGTCACGATGAAGCCAATGACATTCACATGATGGAAGCCTGCAAGTGCATACAAGGAATCACCCTCGTCACCTTCAGCAATCGACCAGACATTCGAGACGCCACCGCCACGCTTTTCCGCAAGCGCCAAGGCTTCATCAAATGTCTGCATCATCACGTCAGCTTCGCGCTCTAGCTCAACAGGCTTGTACTCATCCATGAAGGCATTTTCTGCAATAGTGTCTGGGATTACTGGCATAACCGACTCCGTTACGGTCGTTGTTTGAGCTCCCTAAATGTCGCATGACTTATCGCAACTACAAGTGCCGCAGGATTACTTGCCCGCCAAAAACGACTCGAAGTTGAAGCGGGACACTGAACAGAAAAATTAGTTTGTTAGTTTGTTAGTTTGTTAGTGCGCAACTAGAATGCTTGAAACACCAACCGGAGCGGCAGGAATGCGACCACCAGAGATCGAGAATGAGCAAATCATCAACGCTGGGCAGCAGTTACAGGAAGACGGCAGGAAGGTCACAGGGTTTGCGTTAAGAAAAATCGTTGGCGGCGGCAACCCAAGCCGTTTGGCGAGGGTCTGGGAAGACCACCGACGATCTCAGGAAGTAGTGGCGAGCGAGCCCGCGCAAGAACTCCCAGTGGAAGTAGAGGAAGCGCTCAACGAAATGACAGGTATCTTTCTGGAGCAGGTCCGAGGACTGGCACAGAACCTGAACGCAAGGGCAGTCAAAACAGCCGAGCGGCGAGTCGCGGACGTTATGCGATCCGCAAAAGAGCAGCAGGAGAACGCTGAAGCCGAGCTGGTGGATGCCGCCACGACCGTTGAAGATCTGGAGGATCAGCTAGGCAACGTCCGGGCCGAGCTCAGCAAGGCTCAAGAGGAGTTGGTCACGCTCAGAAAGTCGGCGTCGAAAGCGGAGCGCGAGCTTGCTGTTGTCCGGGAGAAACTGTCCAAAGAGTACGAGCAGCGGGAAAGCGCCGAAGAGTCGCTGGCAGATATTCGCCGCCGAAACGATGATCTCAGCAACGATAAAACCGACCTCCGTAAAGAGCGCGATGAAATTAAAACTCGACTGGCAGCCGTTGAGACTCAGCGGGATAAGTTAATCGAACAGGTGTCAGGGCAATAGTGCTCAGTTGTTACCGGCGTGAGCATTGTTGCCTATATGGGATCGGACATCTATAATCAACTCACAAGCAAAAAGAGTAGTGGAGGAGATTATGCTTGCCCTACGAGAGCAGTATCCTGTCGACACAGCACCACCACAACACGATGGACCAACACTGACCAGTGCTCATGGAACCGCCGGGCTCCGCTGGCTATTCGACCGGCGTGAGCGTTGGGGCCTGACGATGGACGATCTGGGCACTCTTCTGGGAGGCGTCAGTCGTCGCACTTTGACTGGGTGGCAGGCAAAGGTGAACAACGGTGAAACCGTAGAAGTATCCCGGGATATGATGGACCGAATCAGCTTGCTTCTGGGCATCCATAAAGCACTTTCTCTTATTACACCGGCAGGGCATGAAAGCATGGCTAATGAGTGGTTCCAGAAACCCATAGATCTAATGGGGCTGCAGGGACGCTCAATCAAGCGTTACTTGCTGGAACAGGGCTCCATGGAAGCTCTGTACTATATTCGTCGTAATCTGGATGCCATGCGCGGTTAAGGGAGATTAAGTTGGAACACGTTAAACCGCTATGGAAGCACCACCGCGTCATACACAGCAAATACCCACCTATTGACTGCTTTGAAAGCCCGGACTCCATGATTCTTGCTGAACTGGAGTCCGCAACCAGTGATCGAGTTATTCACTGGCCGCGGTACGTCGACAACAAAGATTACCGGGCGGGGCCGGGGTGGGGCGCTGTTATGGCCTCATTCTGCTATCCGTCGGAAGGGCGCTTTAACACCCTATCAAGAGGTGCGTACTACGCTGGAGACAGTCTGGAAACGGCTCTGCACGAATGGATCTATCATTCCGGCAAGATCTGGCGAGGCTTTGGCGTCGGAGTCGACTACTCAGCAGTGGTGCGTTGCTACACCGGGCACGTAGCTGAACCACTGGTTGACCTTCGAGATCAACCCCAGTACATGCACGATACGAACTATGCGCCCGGCCAACAGGAAGCAGCTAACCTCATTAACGCAGATGAGTTCGGCATTCTGTATAGTTCGGTGCGCTCTCCGGGGGCGGAAGCGATCGCATTGCTGAGACCGCCAGCGACAAGCCCCGTTACGCAGGCGGGACACTACTCACTGCACTGGGACGGCGAGCAGTTCACGAAGTATGCCCAGCTTACAGAGTACCGTCCGCTTTAGAGCCAATGCCGTGCCAACCGACAAGAGGCGTATAACAAAACCCTCAAGCAACGATGACTTTAGCCCGGCGCAACTGGCGGAGTTCTTTTAGCTCCTCCGTCCACTTCTTAATGTCGAGCCGATCATTACTATCAGAATTTTGAGCGAGTTCTGTTTTGTCCTTCAAGAGCCGGTTGTTCTCAATTCGCAGCTTAGACAACTCAATAGCGCAGATCAGCTCAACAATCTTGCTTTCTGTTTGCGCCAAAATGCGCTTCTTAACAGCGTCCTCCTCAGACTCGCAGGATTGGCAACCCTCAAGCTCCGGCGTTGCCGGGCAGATCACACGATCGCTAGTGCCAATCACTCCGTCTGATACCAGATCCACTTGCTCAACCCGAGCAGTCTTTGGATCATCCGTTACCGCAAACCAGCGGCTACCCCAGTATGCACCCTTGACATCCTCACCGGGCATTTGGAAGGAGTCTTACGCGCATGGTGATAACAAACTCCTTTGTCACAGCCCGTGATGGGCTAGATCACCATCAATCGCTCTGAGATGGCGTCAAAATCTACCTCGGGTTCTTCGCCGTAACTCTCACGGATCACGCCATCCTCACCCACCGACACAAAAACGGTTGAACGCATCCCATTGGGCTTAGTGCGAAAAACAACACTGGTATCCTTTCCCTTGAATTCTTTTTTCAGCGTCTCTTTAAGCTCCTCTACACTTCTGAACAAAAGATCATTCCCAAAGTTCTTAATCTTGAGTGGACGAGGTTCGTACACCACTGAAATCTCCTAAGGAGGGTCTGATTAACGCCTGATTTGTCGCTGAATCGCTTTTCAATTCGAAAAAAAGCCGTTCAAACTCGATTTCGGCGTAATTTTTCCCTTTTTTGTTCGTTTTTTGCCCGTTTCCCGCCGTTTTGGCGGAATTCGGGCGCACTGGCCCTACGCCAGCAAGTATTTTTCACCGATCAGTAAATTGGTGAATGCTGCTAGCAAGTGCAACCGGGTACTGTTTTTGGCCAGGCCGCGATAGCGGACTTTGCTGTAGCCAAAGACCTGTTTGATGTAGCGGAATGGGTGTTCCACTTTGGCCCGAGCACTGGCTTTGAGCTTTTCAGCTTTCAACTGACGGTCATCCATTTTCTTGCGAGAGCCAGGACGTTTAGCAATGAACCAGGATACGTTTTTACGATTTTTATGCTCATCGCGCTTTTGAATCCCAAGATAACCAGCATCACCGAACACGCGCTGCTCGTCACCATGAAAAAGGTTACCGGCGGGCACAATGTCGTGGATGTTGGCTGCCGTGGTATCGATGCTGTGGATCAGGCCGAGCGTGTCATCGACGCCGATGTGCATCTTCATGCCGAAGTACCATTGATTGCCTTTTCGGGTCTGGTGCATCTCTGGGTCACGCTTGCCGCTCTCGTTCTTCGTGGAGCTTGGAGCAGAAATGATGGAAGCATCCACAATGCTACCTTCGCGCAGCATCAGACCGTTCTTCTCCAAGTGTTTGTTCACTTCTTTGAACAACACCTTGCCGAGGCCATGGCGTTCAAGGAAATGACGGAACTTGAGAATGGTGGTTTCATCCGGTAAGCGATCCAACTTCAGGCCGGCGAAGTGCCGCATGGATTCAATCTCGTACAGGGCATCTTCCATGGCCGGGTCGCTGAGGTTATAGAACAACTGCATGCAGTGGACTCGCAGCATGGTCGGCAGGGGATACGGTGGCCTGCCAGTCTGGCCCTTGGGATAATAACGAGCGACCTTCTTCTCCAACTGCTTCCACGGAATCAGTTTGTCCATCCGCTCCAGAAAGATCTCGCGGCGAGTCTTGCGCTTTTTGGTCTGGTACTCGGCTTCGGAGAAGGTGATCTGATCCATGGTGGCAACGAATCCTATGCGGTTGACGATGGCCGTATTATCGCTGATTTTGAGACTTAATCAGAGTCTCCCTAAATATTATTTTCTAAAAAAATTGTTTTAAGTGTGCTGTTTTTTTTAAACGGCTTCGTATTTATTTTTTTATTTTTTGTGTTTTCGAGGTTTAATTTTCTTTTTTGTTTGGTTTTTAATGATGAGGCATTTAACGCTTTCTTGCAATTCTCCAGGTGTGAGCGATACGGCCCCGGTTGCTATCCGGATTCGGATGTCATCAGCGCCGCGCGCGGGATTCAAGCTCTTTGTTCGTTTATAAACCGCTTCACGCTCAGCTAATAACTCAGTGTCAGTTGTCCTCGTCGTCCGGGTTCTTTCGAGCCCTTTACCTGCTCTGAACAAGGCGATATGACCGCCCGAAACCCTCCTGACTTGATATGAAACCAGACGACTCTCTCGGGCGATCAGGTAGATTTTCAAGCTCTGATTGTTGTTAACATGATGATTTCAAAGAAAATTAAAGGAATTGCCAAATGATAATGAATATCATTATTGACTATGGAGGCGTAATTTGAAACACTATGTTGCAAACCTGAAGAGCCTGTGGGCAAGTCCTCAGGTCAGCGACATTGCAGGTATTGCCAGCCGCAAGGAAGGGTTTTAGCAGCCTTATATATGGATTTGCGAGCTGGAATGCGATTCATCGGCAAAATTACTCGTTGATCAGGCTTTCTTCGGCTCAGCGCGCAAGGTCGGTTTTAAGAAGGGTTGACATGGCTCTTGAACGGTAATGATTATCATTGCGATCCTTCGCTTGTATCGTTATAGTGGGTCGATATTACACTTCGGTATTTTTTGCTTTGGATATTTTATTTATATAATTTAGTTGAGTTTTTGTTTTTAGGCTATTTTCAAATGTATTGGATAATAGTTTATTTTTATTAGGTTTTCATATTTTTCAGTCTGGAGTTTTTAAGGTTTTTTATTTCTGTGGAGAGTTGGAAGCTATATATTATTTGGTCCATTTTGTTAGTCAGATTTAACTGGGGTTTGGTTTTTGTAAATTAAATAAGCCATGAATTTTAATAAATAATCAAGTGAAAAGTGTGCCGTGAGCAGGCTTTTAGTACGGAGTTATTACATGAAAGACTCTAGGCCAAGTTGGGTTCAGATGACATTGTTGGCGCGGTTTGATGACTGTTCCGATGATGTTGCCATACGCGATTGTACTTCTGACAGACATCAGGAATACCGTTACGGGGAGCTCTCCCGGAAAGTCTTCAGTATTTCTGGTCAGCTTCGTCCGTTTTACGGTGAGCGGGCGTTGCTCTTGTTGCCTGGTGATTCTCAGTTTGTCTTCGGCTTTCTGGCATGTGTTATTTCAGGGGTCACCGCAGTACCGGTTAATCTGCCGGGGGTTCAGCGGCTGCGACGGGTGCGTCTCATGCTGGAGCATATTCTGCAGGACTGTCAGCCTCGGGTGATTCTGGCCTTGTCTTCATCAAAAGCAGAGCTGGAGAGGATGGGCTGGCATCAAAACCGAACGGTGATTTATCTTGATCAAATCGCTGGTAATGCTCCCGGGATCGATCTGAAAGCTATCCGGGCAGCCTCCGGGCCGATTCTGTTGCAGTACTCTTCGGGTTCGACCGGCAAGCCCAAGGCGGTTTGCAATCATGATGACAATATTCACCACCACCACCAGTTGATGACGGGGATGCACCCGACGATGGCAGGAATCGAACCTGCGACCTTCGGCTTCGGAGGCCGGTTTTAGTCGCATACGTTTCTTTCTTCCTCATCGCCAAAAAATCATAAATTTTTTTAAAAACAATAGCTTAAAATAAAACCGATGCTTTCTAACTCTTCACTATCACACCAATTAACGCCACTCTGTATCTTTTGTTGTCACAATGTTGGCACACACCGTGACTTTTTCGCGTCCTGCTTTTTACCAGATTTGACCTTTGGTCAACGCGCAATATGTGCTCGTTTGAATGATTTGGCTACGCATAAAACGCGAGTAGTACAACCGTCAAAAAACGCAGCATCATACGCGCAAAATGCCCTTATCACCACCATGCTAAACTCATCATCCACACCAACACGCGAGCGGTTTCGTTATGAGAGCCAGCATGCCATCTACTCATCGTCGTAAGTTGCCCATTAGCATTCAAACCTTTTCGGATATTCGGGAAGGCAACTATTACTACGTTGATAAAGCGCCGTTTATTGAAGAGCTGGTGAACCAGAAAAAATACTATTTTCTCTCCCGCCCGCGCCGCTTTGCTAAAAGCCTGCTGCTGGATACCCTTAGGCTACCTGTTTGAGGGCCGCGCAGGGCTGTTTGACGGGTTATATATTCACGATAGGCATCAGCGCCACCCAGTGGTGCGCTTAAGCTTTGGCAATGGGGTGGCGACTGACCGAGAGGATCTAGAGACGCTAACATTCGATATCAGTTGCAGCAGCGGACGACTTTGCTAGTTTGATCGAGCATGCGTTCACGGCCAACGCGTGGTAGCGCTGATCGACGAGTACGATAAACCCATCCTGGACAATATCCTCAATGGCGATAGGGCACGCGAACTGTGTGAGGGTCTGAAAAATCTCTATAGCGTGCTGAAAGACACCGACTCCCACCTCCACTTTGTGCTGCTGACCGGCGTTTCCAAGTTCAGCCTGTTTTCAGGGCTAAATAACCTCAACGACATTACGTTAGATGCCCCTTACGCCACCATTTGCGGCTACACCGACCACGATATGGATACGGTTTTGCGCCAGAGCCCGTAACGAGATTCGCCGCTGGTACAACGGCTATCGCTGGGGCGGGCAAGACGCACCGGCTATAACTGTCCCTGTATGAAACTTCTGCTTAGAGTTCAGCACATGACCAAATAGTCATGCGCTGACGCTATTAAGCTTAGAAATGACTAGGAAGGGAATGAGAACTGGGCGCCTTCGCGAACCCCCGCCGATGGCCAGCGCTGAGTAATCGTCTTGCGTCGAGTATAAAAGCGCACTGCATCCGGGCCATAAGCGGAAAGGTCGCCAAACAACGAGCGTTTCCACCCACCGAAACTATGATAAGCAACTGGCACCGGAAGCGGCACGTTAATACCTACCATCCCCACCTTAATACGGTCACTGAAATATCGTGCTGCTTCCCCATCACGAGTATATATACACGTGCCGTTACCGTATTCGTGATCATTGATCAGCTTCATAGCTTCATCCATGGAGCTAACGCGCATAACTAACAGTACCGGTCCGAAAATTTCCTCCTGGTAGCAAGTCATATCGGGGCTCACCTGATCAATCAGTGTTCCCCCCACATAGAAGCCGTTCTCATAGCCAGGCACTTGAACACCACGCCCATCAACGACGATCTTTGCACCTTGCTGCTCAGCACTGTCGATATAGCCACAGACTTTCTCTTGATGTGCTTTGGTGATAACTGGGCCAAAGTCATTGCTCTTATCAGAGAATGGACCTACCTTGAGCGACTGCATTTGCTCTTGCATCTTGGCGATCAGGTTATCAGCGGCCTCATCACCTACAGCCACTGCCACAGAGAGAGCCATGCAGCGCTCACCGGAAGAACCGAAGGCTGCACCGTTTAATGAGCTGACAACGTTGTCCATATCCGCGTCAGGCATAACAATAGCGTGATTCTTCGCACCGCCTAGTGCTTGGCAGCGCTTGCCATTGGTACTTGCTCTGGAATAGATATATTCAGCGATCGGAGTAGAGCCCACAAAACTAATGGCTTGTACATGCGGGTCATCAAGTAGTGCATCAACGGCTTCCTTGTCACCATTAACCACATTGAGCACGCCAGCTGGCAACCCTGCTTCATGAGCCAGCTCAGCGATATAAAGCGCCGAAGTAGGGTCTCGCTCGGAGGGTTTGAGGACGAAGGTATTACCGCAGGCAATCGCCATGGGATACATCCACAGCGGCACCATCGCGGGAAAGTTGAACGGCGTGATGCCAGCCACTACGCCTAGAGACTGGAACTCGCTCCAGGAGTCGATGCTCGGGCCGGTATTTTTGCTGTGCTCACCCTTGAGTAGCTCTGGGGCGTAGCAGGCATATTCCACATTCTCGATGCCACGAGCGAGTTCGCCTCGCGCATCATGCACAATCTTGCCATGTTCTTGTCCGATCAAGCGGGCAATCTCATCCGCATTATCTTCCAATAACTGCTTAAAGCGGAACATGACCCGGGCTCGCTTGGCGGGCGGAGTATCACGCCAAGCTGGATAAGCGGCCTCAGCAGCGGCAACCGCTTCCTCAACAGTCGTTTTACTTGCCAAGCTAACCTGACCGGCGACCTCACCGACAGAAGGATTATAAATATCCTGAGTACGCTCTTCACGGTCAACACGAACACCGTTAATCAAATGGCCAAGTTTTGTCATTAGTTACCTCTCTTTTATCTATCAATATTTTGTTCAGTTCAGTTCAGTTCAGTTCAGTTCACCGATAGCATCACCAATAACACTAACAACGCGCTCAATCTCATCACGCTCAACGATGAATGGAAGGCCAAGCTGAATAGTGTCGCCGCCGTAGCGCACATAGAAACCCTTCTCCCAACACTTCATTGCAATCTCGTAAGGCCGACGCGCTGGCTCTCCGGGGTAGGGTTCAATTGTCAGCGCCCCAGCCAGGCCGTAGTTGCGAATATCGCTGATATAACGTGTGCCTTTAAGTTCATGCAATGCATCCTCAAACACCGGACTCATCTCCCTCACCCGTTCGATGAGCTTCTCCTGCTCCAATATATCCAGAGAGGCCAACGCCGCTGCACAGGCCACAGGATGCCCAGAGTAGGTATACCCATGAGGCAGTTCGAGCATATAGTCAGGCCCCCCCTGCTCCATGAAAGTTTGATAGATATCACCTTTTACCATCACGCCACCCATGGGTACTGCGCCGTTGGTCAGCTGCTTGGCGAAATTCATCATGTCCGGTACCACGCCGAAAGCCTCAGCACCGGTCATGGCCCCCATTCGCCCGAAAGCGGTGATCACCTCATCAAAGATCAGTAGGATTTCATGCTGGTCGCAAATTTCACGCAGCCGCTTCAGGTAGCCAACGGGTGGTGGAATAACCCCCGCTGACCCCGCCAAGGGTTCTACGATGACAGCAGCAATATTAGAGGCGTCGTGCAAAGCGATCAGCTCCAGCAACTCCTCGGCCTTCTCTGCTCCGCGCTCGGGCATACCTCGACTAAAAGCATTTTCAGCCATCATCGTATGGGGTAGATGATCAGCGTCGATACCCTGGCCAAATAGTGTGCGGTTTGCGCCGATACCACCCAAACTGATACCGCCAAAATTGACGCCGTGATAACCCTTAACACGTCCAATCAACTTCGTCTTGGTAGGCTTACCTTTTTTGCGCCAGTAGGCACGTGCAATCTTAAGAGAGGTATCCGCACTCTCGGAGCCAGAGCCCGTAAAAAAGGCATGATCCAACCCTTCTGGCGTCAACTCTTTAAGCCGGTGCGCAAGCTCGAAAGCCTTAGGATGACCAAACTGAAAAGCAGGCGAATAATCCAGCTCACGCAACTGCTTGCTCACTGCGTCGGCTATCTCAGGTCGAGAATGCCCAGCACCGCAAGTCCACAGCCCTGATAGACCGTCAAATATTTGTCGGCCTTGGGAGTCGGTAAGGTAACTGCCCTTAGCTCCCACAATAATACGCGGGTCACGCTTGAACTGACGGTTGCCAGTGTATGGCATCCAGTAGGCATCAAGTTGCTCTGCACTAAGCCCAGCGGCATAAGGAAATTCTTGAGCTGACATATCCATTACCCTCTATAGCGTCTTGTCATTAATGGGGTTTAGAAAACCAGCCTAGAACGCCTCTTTGATAAGTTAAATAAACAATTAGTTTATTTCAAATAACTATTTACTTAACTTTTAAACACGATGACGCTACGATAAGGGTTCCATAAATTTCACTAAGTAACTAAGGAGCAAGAAAGATATGGCACTTCGGAAAGTAGCGCCAATGGGGCAACCAAGCGACTCTGACCTTCGACTCCTCAGAATTTATCGGAAAGTCGTGGAATGCGGAGGTTTCTCAGCGGCTGAAGTAGAATTAAGCATTAGCCGTGCTGCCATTAGTATGGCAATGAATGACTTGGAAACACGACTTGGCCTCCGCCTTTGTCAACGGGGTCGTAGTGGCTTTGCCCTAACGAATGAAGGCTCTGAAGTTTACCAATTGTCTCTGCAGCTTTTAGCGGCAGTTGAGGGGTTTCGCACTCAAGTCAACGGTCTGCATGCCCAGCTCAAGGGTGAGCTCAACATTGGTATTACCGATAATCTAGTAACCATGCCCGAAATGCATATAACTCATGCGCTTAATGCACTCAAAGAGAAAGGCCCCGATGTTCGTATCAACATCCGCATGATTCCACCTAGTGATATTGAGCTAGCCGTTCTTGATGGACGCTTACATACCGGCGTTATTCCTAATCTCAAAACTCTACCAGGGCTTGACTACCTGACACTGTACGAAGAAACCTCAAGACTTTACTGCTCGACTGAACACCCTCTATTTCACGCAAACAATATTACGGAAGAAGACTTATCACATTACGACGCTGTTGTACCCGCATATGCCCAAACGCCAGAAATAAAGGCAATGCATGAACCGCTTAAAGCATCCGCGTCAGCGACTGACCGCGAGGGCGTTGCCTTTCTTATATTGTCTGGGAGCTATATCGGATACCTACCCACTCATTATGCTGAGCGATGGGTACGCGACGGGCAAATGAAAGCACTGCCACCCAATAAATGGCGTTACTTGACAGGTTACAGTGCCATCACCCGTAAAGGAGGAATTTCTAATTTGGTTTTGGAAACATATTTTGATGAGTTGAATAAACTGATCAGCACCTCCCCAAATACCAATACTTAAGTATAATAGATGCGGGAGGAATTACGTGCCAAAAACCAACTATGTTAAACAAAATCTTACGTTAGATTAAGCAAATAATTATTTAAAATAAAAATTATTTACCCTAGCCTAAATGTTCGGAACATCAAGTTATTCAAAGGGCTTGATATAAATCAAAAAACCCATTAGTTACAGGAGGAATAAATCTATTTTGATTAACTCGCAGTTGATCAAAATAGATTTTAATATTTATCTATATCTAGAAAACATAAACAGCAATAGTGAATAACTTTTAAGAACTGAAAACCATGTACTAAAGTTCAACACCCAGCCCATTAAGCTGAATGTAATATAAAACTCTTCTCAATAAACAAAGTACAAGAAAGGAGTAGTAGAGATGCCGAAAAGATTTCCACTTACGAAGATCCGCACGAGTGTAGCGATTGCAGCCGTTGCTATGGCGGGCGCGAGCATTACATCTCAAGCGCAAGCTAATGAACGCTTTATATTGGCACATGCCATGCCAAGCGACCATATCTTCCACTCTATTTCTGAGCGTTTTATCGACGAGATTCAGGAAAGCGAGGAGTTTCAAGTCGCCTACCACCAAGGTGGAGATTTAGGAGATTGGACGTCTCTATTTGAACAATCCATGCAAGGCGTTGTGCCGATGACGCTAACTTGGGGTGCCTCGGAATTTGACGAACGCCTTGACCTGTCATGGCTTGGTTATGTTGTTTCGAACTGGGAAGATGCTCGGGATGTGTACGGACCTGATGGCGAAATGATAGAAGTCTATAACAACATATTTCATGATCTCGACCTGCATGCTATCGGAATTATACCCACCGATTTTGGCTCCCTAGTTATCCGTAAAGGCGTAGGGGAAGTCCCCGTCAATTTTCCCGAAGATGGCAACAATATTAAGGTCCGCGTTCCGCCTGTGCCAATCGCCATTGACCGATTCCGTAACCTTGGCTTCGCATCAGTACCCATTCCCCTTTCAGAGGTCTATACAGCCCTCCAGCTAGGCACAGTTGATGCCCGAGCCTTTTCGACTGCAGTAGAAACTTACCAGCAGCGAGATGTTCTGGAAACTAACGTTCTTACCAATGACTACTTTGAAACTGCTTTCTGGCTAGTAAATAAAGACTGGTGGGAAGGGCTTTCTGAGGAGAACCGCGACTTACTACAGAGCGCTGCAGACGACACTGTGCTGTGGTCTTGGGATGAGGCTCAGAGCTTGAGTGAAGAATTCCTGGATAAAGTGCGAGATTCAGGCATTGATGTCGTCGAACTCAGTGATGAGCAGATTGCCGCTGCTGCACAAATTGTTCATGAAACAGAATGGCCTGAAATGGAGAAGCTGGTCGGCTCCGAAATTATGGCAAAACTGCGACAAGCCGCTGGTATTGAGTAAGACCCAAGGCCCGCGTTTAGTGGGCCTTTCTCTTTGGAGTAAAGTGATGCCAATACAAGAAAATGAAAAAGGCTTTTCCCCTGTGGATGAAAGCCATCAGGTAAGCCAGGAGGCCGAAGTGACTGCCGTGCCAAACTTTCCTGTTGGCCCACTCTATTCAGTTTTTTTAAAGTGTGAGGCCGCTTATGCAATGCTTCTCAAAAGTTCGCTGGCAATATTCAGCATCCTTTTGGGTGGCTTGATGTTTGGTCAAGTGCTAATGCGCTACGTCTTTAACTCTCCATTTTTAGGCATTGAAGAGATTGCGCTGCTGCTAGGAGCATGGATTTATTTTCCGGCTATTGCCTATACCACTAGAGAGGGCGAGCATATACGCGGCGGCATACTAGATCTTATTGTTAAATCTCACAGCAAAACTCAGATCATCAATCTATGCATGTCCTTACTGAGCATAGCTGTCTGCGTGGTGTTTGGTTACTTCGCCATTAAGTACGCCATGTTTGATTTTGATCGAGGGCGGCTGAGCTCTTATATGCGCTGGCCTAGGTGGCTGTGGTCTGCCTCATTAGTAGTAGGCTTTTTAGGCACTATATTAGCGTTGCTCATGCAAACGATTAACCAGTTCCTTGACCTTCGTCGCATACAAAAAGAAGAGAGGCAACGATGCTGATTTTTTCCCTAGCTCTCGGGATTATTGTAGCTTTATTACTCCTTGGAATGCCGATAGCCTTCGCCTTCGGTCTTGGTGCGCTCGTCTATTTGCTCAGCACTGGCGCTGATATCTCATTCCTTATTCCTTATGCATTTCAAACGACAACAAGTTTTGCGTTATTAGCGCTACCTCTCTTCGTATTAGCGGGCGTGGTAATGGCCCAAGCGGGGATATCCACACACTTACTCAACTTCATCAATGCCTTCGTAGGGAGAGTTAAGGGCGGCCTAGGAGCTGTTACCGTTATAACGTGTGCTCTTTTTGGAGCCATTTCTGGCTCATCTTCTGCCGCCATAGCCGCGATTGGCCAGATTATGATTCCGCGAATGGTACGAGAGGGCTATCCTGTTGGCCATGCAACCGCTCTGGTAGCATGCTCTTCGGTACTGGCACTGCTCATCCCACCTTCGGTACCGATGATCGTCTTCGCGATAACTGGTGGGCTGTCCGTCAGCGCTGCCTTTCTTTCCACCGTCATTCCCGGCGTATTACTGATGATTATCTACGTCGGGTTGAATTTCTTTTTTCTACGCAACAACCCCAACATACAAGTTGATGAAAAACTGCCTGTACGACAGGCCGGCATTAAGATCCTGAAAAGCGGTAAAAGCGCAATTTGGGCACTTCTAATGCCTATCATCATCCTGGGCACCATTTACGGAGGCATAGCGACGCCCACTGAGGCAGCAGCCATAGCCTTTGTATACGCCACCTTTGCTGGATTTGTGCTCTACCGCACTCTTAGCGTCAAGGCATTCTGGCATGGCTTGATTCAAGCCACATTGACGATTGGTTCAATCATTGCCGTGCTTTTCTTTCTCTTCATGATGAGCCGCGCCATGATCCTTCAGCAGGTGCCGAGCCAAGTGACAGGCTTTCTACTGGGACTATCAGACAACCCACTCGTCATTCTATTGCTTATAAATCTCGTTCTGCTTTTAATCGGCATGATTGTCGATGACATTTCCGGCAGTATCTTAGCTGCAGTTGTGCTGCTGCCATTAGCCACTGCTATTGGCATACATCCTATTCATTTTGCCGCTATTGTGGGCGTCAATTTAGGTTTAGGTAATGTCTCACCGCCATGTGCACCGATGCTTTATATGGCTGCAGGTGTTAGTAAGATCTCTCTAGATAAGTACTTTGGGATCACAATGAAGTTTTTACTCTTTGGCCACCTTCCCATGGTACTGATAGTGACCTTCATACCCGAATTATCACTGGCCCTACCTAGGTTGATTTTGGGTATTACCTAACAAGTATGCCCTATCGAGTGAGATAAGACGTAAGCTTACTTTTAGATAAAATGCGACACGCCCACTACTTAAGTAGCAAGCGTGTCGCATTTTTATTTATAAAAGTACCTTATTTCAATTTTTCAAAAATAGCTTTCCCGTTAAACAACACACTCCAATTGATGATTCTTTTCATCAAGCCCGCCGCATTGATGAAATATTTCTTATCTAGAATAAACCATCCTCATGAGATTTATTTATTCATTAAATTTCAATTACTTATGTGCGATAAAAAATGGCACGATAATTGCTAATGAAAAGTAACCAGATACATTAAGTGGCTATTCAAAATTTATCGTGCGCTCAGACCCCGTAGCCGTCGAGTAGGCGACAGACCTCCTTGCTGAGGTGGT
>NZ_JABUZE010000083.1:0-6574 GCF_014897805.1 Halomonas sp. 3F2F | reverse complement strand
CCTGTTAAGGCGCTGCGCGCCATGCCTGGCGCACCACAAAAAAAGCCACCCGGAGGTGGCTTTTGGCACAACTTAGCGGTTAAAAGCGCATTAACTGCTGCTTAAACGCCATTAATGCTCAAACGGCTTAATGCGGCAGCTTCAAAAACTTCACATTAGACATATGCTGAAGAATACGAATAACTTGGCAGCTATAGCCAAATTCATTGTCATACCACACATAAACGACGGCGTGGTTACCGTTTGCGATGGTGGCTTTAGCATCGACAATACCCGCATGACGATTGCCAACAAAGTCAGACGATACAACTTCTGCTGAATCAACGAAGTCAATCTGCTTCTGGTAGGAAGAATCAATCGATACGCGACGCAGGTAATCGTTCAACGCCTCTGCATCGGTGCCCTTTTCCAAGGTTAAATTCAAAATAGCCATAGAAACATTGGGCGTAGGCACGCGAATGGCGTTACCTGTGAGCTTACCTTCAAGTTCAGGTAGCGCTTTTGCGACCGCTTTTGCTGCACCTGTTTCGGTCAATACCATATTCAGCGCCGCACTACGTCCACGACGGTCGCCTTTGTGGTAATTATCGATCAGGTTTTGATCGTTGGTGTAGGCGTGCACGGTCTCTACATGCCCCGTCACTACGCCATATTCATCATTTAGCGCTTTTAGCACTGGCACAATGGCGTTGGTAGTACAGGACGCTGCCGACACAATACGGTCATTATCGCCAATCGTTTCATGATTAATGCCGAATACGATATTTTTGATATCGCCTTTGCCAGGAGCCGTTAACAATGCTTTCTTAGCACCCTTGCACTCAAGATGCTGACCCAAGCCAGCCTCGTCGCGCCAGATACCGGTGTTATCAACAATTACAGCGTTGTCGATACCGTAGGCAGTGTAATCAATTTCACTAGGTGAATCGGCGTAAATAACCTGAATCACATTACCATTGACAATCAGTGTACGCGCTTCAACGTCGACGGTAATCGTGCCATCGAAAGGCCCATGTACCGAATCACGACGCAGTAGGCTGGCACGCTTCTCAAGGTCTTTTGCCACATCGCCGCGGCCACGCACAACAATGGCCCGCAAACGCAACAGATTACCGCCGCCCGCTTTTTCGACCATTACTCGCGCCAGCAAACGACCAATACGGCCAAAGCCATAAAGCACTACATCTTGAGGCTCGCCTTTACTGCCATTCGGCTGAAAGCCATCAATAATTTCAGCAAGCTCTTCACGCAGGAAAGCATCAAGATCACTACCACCCTGGCGCTTAAAGTTAACGGCCAGCTTACCAACGTCAACATGAGCAGGCCCGAGGTTCATCTCGCTCATCGCTTTTACGATGGGGAACGTATCTTCAACAGATAGCTCAGTGCCTTCAATTTTGCGTACAAAGCGGTGATCTTTGAGGATGCGAATGACTGACCGCTTAATCAGGGAGCGACCGAACATAGTGGCGACAACATTGTTTTGGCGATACAGCTGGCCCACCAGTGGAATCATTTGCTCAGCCAGAGCTTCGTTGCTTTGCCATTCCTGAAAAACGTTTTCGAGAGCTTGCTGACTCACGTGCGGCCTCATTGGGTAGTGAAAAGAAATTTCTTAGAACATTATCCTGGGCTTACCAACATGCCGCAATGAATGGATAGTCGCACAACATGTAGGGGTATTACAGAAAAAGCGGATTGACTACAAACCACAATAGTGTATCGAAACCACAAGGCTTACTTAACTACTAGTGGTTGCTTTGCGCAGGCCTCTGCCTGAAAGTACTGATCGTGTATGATCCAGATTCCGTTTCAGCGCAAAACGATACCGTGACTATGTCCTCTTTTTCTCTGCTCGAACCGCCCCAGCCCAAAGGGATTCGCGACACGCTCTACCTAACAGCGCCGCCGGGCAGTGCAACTGCCCTGGCGCTGGCTCAGGTCGCGTTAAGCGCACCATTATTGGTTATTACGCCGAATACTGCCAGCGCACAGCGCCTGGAACAGGATCTGGCATTCTATAGCAATGTTCCCGTCCTGCCCTTTCCAGATTGGGAAACGCTGCCTTATGACAGCTTCTCCCCGCACCAGGATATTATCTCGTCACGCCTACGCACGCTGCGCTTACTGCAGGATGGCGTACGCGGCATTGTGCTGGTGCCAATCAATACGCTGATGCAGCGCTTGCCCCCCGTATCATACATCGCTGGGCGCGTGATGACGCTAAAAGCGGGCGCCAAACTAAATCGGGAAACATTTCGCGAATCGCTATCGCGGGCAGGTTATCGTGCCGTAGAAACGGTCTACGAGCCTGGCGAATACGCCATGCGCGGCGCAATCATCGACCTTTTCGCCATGGGTATGGATGAGCCAATTCGTATCGATTTGTTTGATGACGAAATCGATACATTACGCCATTTCGACCCTGGCAATCAGCGCTCTACCCATAAAGTCGATGTGATTGAGCTACTCCCAGCTCATGAGTACTCACTCAGCCGCAGCGCCACTGCTTGCTTCCGGGAACAGTTTGAAACGCTTTTTGATGTTGATCCGCGCCAGTGCCCTCTCTATAACGATGCACTGAAAGCCATCCCCTCCCCGGGCTTGGAACAATATTTGCCACTGTTCTTCGACGAAACCGCTTCTTTATTTGAGCACGTTACCGATGACACCCGTGTAGCACTGTTGCCAGGTGTATTCGAAGCCGCTGAGCAACACTGGCAGTCTATTGAATCACGTTACGAGAATTTGGGTGTTGACCCAACACGCCCCCTTTTACCACCGCTTCGCGCGTTCATTCCCGTTAATGACGCTTTTTCGGCGATCAAAGCTCGCCCCCGAATCGAACTAACCGAAGACAACACGCAACGCCATGCCCTGGCGCCGAAAGCCCAAGCACTACCCTCGCTGGCAATTAACGCTCGCGCCAAGCAACCCCTTAACGAACTGGCTACCTTTCTGGATGCGCAGCAAGCTACGCGGGTACTGTTTGTTGCCGAGTCACGGGGACGCAGAGAAGCGTTAGAAGAAGTATTGGCGCCGCTTAAATTAAGCCTGCCCCATATTGACAGCTTCCAAGACTTTTTAAGCAGCACTGATCGCATTGCCATTACTGAAAGCTTGGTAGGCAGCGGCTTGTGGCTTACCGAACCGAATGTCGCGGTGATCAGCGAGACCGAGCTCTTTGGCGATGTCGTGCGCCAGAGTCGGCGGCGAGAAAAAGCGACCGACGACAACGAATTGGCCGTGCGCCATTTATCTGAGTTACGAGAAGGCGCACCGGTTGTTCACCA
This sequence comes from Halomonas sp. 3F2F, assembly GCF_014897805.1. Taxonomy (NCBI): domain Bacteria; kingdom Pseudomonadati; phylum Pseudomonadota; class Gammaproteobacteria; order Oceanospirillales; family Halomonadaceae; genus Halomonas; species Halomonas sp. 3F2F. Next base: position 3,281 of record NZ_JABUZE010000083.1, on the reverse strand, counting down.
AGCACATGGCGTCGGCCGCTACTTGGGGCTGGAAACCCTTGAAGCTGGCGGTCAAGCTAACGAATTCCTGGCGCTTTCATATGCCGACGGCGCCAAGCTTTATGTCCCGGTCGATAGCTTGCATCTTATTTCTCGCTATAGCGGCGCTGATGACGAACTCGCTCCGCTGCACAGGTTAGGCTCAGATCAGTGGGAAAAGGCACGTCGTAAAGCGGCTGAGAAAATCCGCGACACTGCCGCTGAACTACTCGACATCTACGCCCGGAGGGAGGCTCAGGAAGGCTTCATTTATGATACGCCGGGCGATGACTACGTTCGCTTCTCTGCCAGCTTCCCATTTGAAGAAACCCCTGACCAGCAGGCCGCCATTGAAGCAGTTATAAGCGACATGATCTCTCCTCAGCCAATGGATCGCGTCGTTTGTGGCGATGTAGGCTTTGGCAAGACCGAAGTCGCCATGCGTGCTGCATTCCTGGCCGTTCAAACCGGTCGCCAAGTAGTGGTGCTTGTGCCCACCACTCTGTTAGCCCGCCAGCACTTTGAGAACTTCCGCGACCGCTTTGCCGACACCGCTGTGAATATTAGTCTTATTTCGCGCTTCACAGGCGGCAAGGAAATGACGCAAACCTTGGAAAGCATCAAAAATGGCCAAACTGACATCGTAATAGGCACTCATAAACTGCTGTCTAAAAGCGTTGAGCTGCCCAAAATGGGGCTTTTAATTATCGACGAAGAGCACCGCTTTGGGGTCGCACAGAAAGAAAAACTCAAAACGCTGCGCGCCGAAATCGACATTCTGACGCTCACCGCAACACCGATTCCGCGCACCTTAAATATGGCCATGAGCGGCATCCGAGACCTCTCGATTATTGCCACCCCACCCGCACGACGCTTATCGGTCAAAACGTTTGTGCAACAGCGAGACAGCAGCGTCATTAAAGAAGCCCTGCTGCGTGAAATATTACGTGGCGGACAAGTCTACTTTTTGCACAATGAAGTCAAAACGATTGAAAACGCTGCCGAACAAATCCGCGAACTGGTGCCAGAGGCACGGGTTGCTGTTGCTCACGGCCAATTACCCGAGCGCAGCCTTGAGCGAGTCATGTCAGACTTCTATCATCGTCGCTTCAATGTACTGGTGTGCTCTACCATTATCGAAACGGGCATTGACGTGCCCAGCGCCAACACGATTCTGATTGAGCGCGCCGATAAGTTTGGCTTGGCCCAGCTACACCAACTGCGTGGCCGCGTTGGACGCAGCCACCACCAAGCATATGCTTACCTACTAACGCCGCCCCCCAAGGCAATGACACGAGATGCCGTAAAGCGCCTGGAAGCGATTAGCGCCTCTGATGATCTCGGTGCTGGTTTCACCTTAGCAAGTCACGACATGGAGATACGTGGCGCAGGCGAGCTCCTGGGCGACGAGCAGAGCGGCCAAATGGAAACCATCGGCTACACGCTTTACATGGAAATGCTGGATCGCGCGGTGAAGGCTATTCGTGCGGGCAAAACGCCTAATATTGACGCCCCCTTCAACACCGGTGTCGAGATTAGCCTCAATCTGCCAGCATTGATTCCAGATGACTATATTCACGACGTACAACAGCGCCTGGTGATGTATAAACGTATCGCCAACACCCAGAGCGACGCTGAGCTTAAGGAGCTACAAGTCGAGCTTATTGATCGCTTTGGACTCCTTCCTCAGCCCTTGAAGAACCTGATACGCCAGACTAGGCTTCGCCACCGCGCTGAACAACTAGGTGTCGCGCGCATTGAAGCCGGTGAAAACCGTGGACGAGTACTTTTCAACGGCTCTACCCAGGTCGATCCATTAACACTTGTGACACTCATTCAAAAATCGCCACAGCACTACCGACTGGATGGCTCAGACACTTTACGGTTTGAATTCCCAATGGAAACTACCGAACAGCGTTTTGATAAAGTCGAAGCTCTGCTTACAACACTCAATCAAAAAGTAGCGGCGGCGTGAACCTTGGGGCAAACTTGTATGAAAGCCCTACGCACGGCCCTCTAACTGCCGCCCATGACAATGCTAGTTTGCAGCAATGTGGCGCATAAATTAATTAGGAACCACCATGAACATTCGTAAGCTATATAACGCCTGGGGCCCAACGAGCTTAGCTGTCTTACTTACAGCAAGCCTCTCTACCCCTATTTATGCACAGCCCTCAGCCGATACAGCTGAAGGCTCAGCCCCTGCTACAGAAGAGGCGCTTACCAGCGCTGACCAGCTCGCTGAGCAAAGAGAACTACCCCGCGGCCATTTTCGTCTTCCTGAAGAAGGCGACATTATTGGAGAACACTACACCGTCGTCGTAGAAGATCCTGAAGACACACTCATCGATATCGCGCGACGCCATAACATTGGCTACGAAGAAATTCGTATGGCCAACCCAGGCGTCAGCATGTGGGTACCTGGGGAAGGCACAGAAATCGTTATACCTGCGCGCTATATTTTACCGCCTGCACCCCGCGAAGGCGTGGTCGTAAATTTGTCTGAACTGCGACTCTATTATTATCCGGCTGACAACCCCGGCATTGTTGAAACCTACCCTGTCAGTGTTGGCCGTGAGGAATTTGCCACACCGGTCGGCATTACCCGCACGACCGTAAAGGTAAAAGATCCTGCCTGGGCGCCGCCAGCCTCTATGCGTCGTGAAGCAGCTGCACGTGGCGAGCCAGCCCCGTCTATTGTGCCTGCTGGCCCCAACAACCCACTGGGTCGTCACGCTATATTGCTGGCGATGCCTAGCTACCTGATTCATGGTACCAACCGCCCTGAAGGCGTGGGCATGCGGGTCAGCCGCGGCTGCATCCGCATGTTCCCCGAAGATATCAAATCGCTCTACGAGCGCATGCCTACCGGCACTCAAGTCAACTTGATGGATGCACCGTTTAAAGCAGGCTGGGCAGCGGACGGCACACTGTTTGTGCAGTCTTACCCTCAGCTTGAAGAAAACGTTGGCGATTTTGAGCCACTGCTTAATGCCATCGAACGAGTAAGCGAACTGGCTGAAGACCAAGCAGAAGTTGACTATGCCCAGGTAAAACTAGCTGTAGAAAATCCGGATGGTCGCCTTATAGCGCTGTATGGCCCTCAAGCACCAGCACCAGCCCCTGCTGAAGAAGAGCCTGTGGAGCTTGATGGATTATTCGAAGAAATTGAGCTCACAACAGCGACACAAGCCGAGGAAGAGGCATAACCTTAGTCAAAATATCGAGTAGGGTGAGGCGTTACCGCCTCATCCCTCTCACAG